>NZ_JBMOWQ010000053.1:0-15916 GCF_049310485.1 Pseudomonas sp. GZD-209 | reverse complement strand
CACGGGGGAAAAAAAGTCGGGGAGAACCCCCTCCCCAGTGGGGGGTTGTGGGGGGGTTTTTCCCCCGCGATGAATATCAGTCAGGAACGCTCCAGCGCGCTCACCAGGTCGTGGAACGCCTCGCGGTTGGAGTCGTTCAGCCCCATGAGGATCTTGTGCGCCTCCAGCACCTTGGAACGCACCACATCTTCGCTCTGGTCCTGCGATGGCAGGTCGGTCAGGCACTCGGGGCACGGCACCGGGCGGTCGACGATGTTGAACACCTGGTCGAAGCCCATGGACTGCAACAGGCGCGAGATGTCCGGGTTGGTGGTGACCACGGTCGGCAGCAGGCCGATCTTCTGCCGCGACAGGATCGACAGCTTGGCCAACAGGCCCAGCGTGGTGCTGTCGATGCTTTCGGTTTCGGTCAGGTCGATGACGATGGCCGAGAAATTCAGCGCAGTGAAAATCTTCTCGATCGTCGCATCCAGCGCCGAACACAGGGTCAGGCGCACTTCACCGACAAATTTCAGAACGAAGGTGCCGCTCTGTTCGGCGAACTGGATTCTACCGGTACTCATTCAAGGTTCCTGCTCAACACCAATAGGGCGATATCATCCGGCATCTCCCCAAGCGTAGCCAATTCGAATCGTTGGCGCAGCCCCTCCAGGCTACCCCCCGCTTCCTTGACGATTTCCGGCAAGGTCGCTTCCTTATCTTTGAGTGTGCCCCCTGGCAAAAGGTCCAGAATGCCATCGGACATGAGCGTGAGGCTGAACTGCGGTGGCAGCTCCAGCACCAGGTCCTGGTAGCTGGCCTCTTCGAACAGCCCCACCGGCAGGCCGCGGCCTTCCAGGTAGCGGACTTCACCCGGGGTGTACAGCACCGGCAACGGCAAATGGCCGCCGACACTGTAGGTGAGCAGGCCGGTTTCCTCGTCGATGACGCCACCGACCATGGTCACATGCTTGCCCAGCTTGCAGTTGATCAGCCCGCGGTTGATGTGGCTGAGCACTTCCGAAGGCTTGAATTCACGTACTTTGCTGCCGCGCTTGAATTCGAACAGCAAACGCGTGGTCATGAACTTGAGCAGCACGGTGACGAACGCCGACGACGCGCCATGGCCGGAAACGTCGGCCAGGTAGAACGCAATGCGCCGTTCATCCACGCGGAAGTAGTCGGCGAAGTCGCCCGACAGGTACAGCGACGGAATGATCTGGTGCTCGAAGGTGTACTCGCCAGCTACCCAAGGGTTCTCGGGCAGCATGTTCATCTGCACCTGGCGCCCGGCGGTCTGGTCTTCCTGCAGCAGGTGCAGGCTGGCCTCAAGCTCGCGGTTGGCGGCTTCGAGCTTGTCGCGGTAGCGCTGGTTTTCCAGCACCAGGCGCGAGCGGTCGAGCGCGCGGCGCACCGAGTGCTCGAGCACGGCGAGGTCTTCAAGCGGCTTGATCAGGTAATCGGCGGCGCCCAGGCGCAAGGCCTCGACCGCGTCGCTCATGACACCGGCACCGGACACCACGATCACCGGCAACTGCGGCGCGCGCTCGCTGATCTGGCGGATCAGTTCGAGGCCGCCCATCTGCGGCATGCGCAGATCGCAGATCACGAGGTCGGGCTGGTGTTCTTCGAAGACCTGAAGGCCCTGCTGGCCGTTCCCGGCCTGGAGGACGCTGAAGCCACTGTCTTCCAGATAGGCGGCGAGGCTGGCACGGACCACATCGTCGTCATCGATAATCAGCAGCGTTGCACTGGTTTTCTGCATGTGGGCGAACGGCGCCGATTTGGGTTGGCGTAGCGGGCATCGGCAAACCGACGCAAAGCTACTGGAATACTGTGTGATCACTCACTCTCTGAGTTGTAGGACAAGAAAACTCGCCCGGCAAATAGCAGTGGTGCCCTGTAAGGCGCAGACGGTACTCCCATCCGCCGGGCGTTTCAAGCATGCAAGGGTCGAGTGCTGCGCACTAATCACTCGTGGTTATTAAGGGCTCTGTTTCGCACACTGTTATGCATATCCGCAGGCCCCGCAGGCGTTGCGGGCCTGCCCTGCAACTGGCGATTGCCGATGCAATTTGCCCGGACGTATGATCGGCGCTACAGCCTGCACAGCGGCGCAACCGATGGAAAGGACCGAGCATGCACCTGACGCCCGACAGCCACAGTGAAAAACGCGATTTCATCCGCATGCGCATCGACACCGAGGTCAGCCTGCTGCATGAGGGCCAGGTGATCGCCGCCGTCTGCCTGGACCTGTCCAGCAGCGGGATGCAGGTGCAGGCGCCACAGCGCTTCCAGGTGGGCGACCGCATCGAGGTGCGCATCGACTCCGACCATGCTGCCCTCAAGGGCCTGCATGCCAGCACCGAAGTGGTGTGGATCGCCGACCAGCCAGGAGGCGAACAGAAGTTCGGCCTGCGCATCCTGGCCATGCACTGAACGCAAGACACAAAAAGGCGACCCGAAGGTTAATGCCAGTCAGTCAAGACAATTGGGGTCGCTGCGCGACCCTTCGCGGGTAAACCCGCTCCCACAGGATCGCGCAGAGCCTCAAGTCGGCGCGAAACCTGTGGGAGCGGGTTTACCCGCGAAGGGCTGCAAAGCAGCCCCAACTAACTGACTGGCATTAACCCGAAGGCCGCCTTTTTCACATCGACAAGGCTTAGAAGTCGTCTTCGACTTCGCCATCCTTGACCTTGAACTCACGGTTCTGCAGGTAGGCGTTGCGGATGAAGATGTACTTGTCGCCCTGGATCAGCTTCTCGGCAGGCAACAGGCTGGCGCGGGTATCGATCACGTCCAGGGCGAAGATCGAGTTGCGCGTCGGCACGTGGTCGATATAGCGGTAGGGTTCGGTGTAGGTGTCCGGGTACTTGGCCAGGCCGTCACGCACGGTGCTTGGGCCGAGCAGCGGGATGACCACGTAGGGGCCGCTGGGCACGCCCCAGTAACCGAGGGTCTGGCCGAAGTCTTCATCGCTGCGCTGCAGGCCCATCTTGGTGCCGACATCGAAGAAGCCGCCCAGGCCGAAGGTGGTGTTGACGATCAAACGGGCCGTGTCGATGCCCGCCGCACGCGGCTTGAGCTGCAACACGTTGTTGGCCAGGTTGGTCACATCACCCAGGTTGCGGAAGATGTTGTGAATGCCATCTTCGAGGAACTGCGGAGTGACGGCCTGGTAACCCTGGGCCAGGGGTTTGAGGGCGTAGGTATCCAACACATCGTTGAACTTGAAGATCGGTCGGTTGACCGTCTCCCACGGGTCGTCCTCGGTGGCCGCCTGGGTGGCTGCCACGGGCGCCAGCAACAGGCTGGCGCAGACACAGGCCTGGGTGAGTCGCTCGATCACTCCGGCACCGATCCTACGCATAGATGTTTCTCCCTCGGATTTCACGGCCACAACGGCCCAAGGCGCGCTGCAGAACAAGGCGCCAGTATAATGGCTCGCTGGCTGATAAACAGCTTTACATAAATTAGCTCAACATTTTGTGAACAACTGTTGCAGTCATCGCTCGGTAACAAACGCTGGATAGCCTGCAGGGTATTTCAGGGAAGTTGCCATGCAAGACGCACCTGCCTTCACTGCCGTGCTGTTCGGCCTGCGTGGCTGCCTGGTCCATGCCAGCAACGGCAACCCCCTGCCCGCCCCCGGCGCCCTGGCCTTGCTGGCCAGCCTGCGCGCCCGGCAAGTGCCGTGCATCTGGCTCGACGAAGTCAGCCCCAGCGCGGGCAAACGCCTGACCAGCGTACTCCCTGACTGGCTGCCGGGACTGCCCAGCAACGGCTGCAAATGGCCGGCGCCGGATGCCTGCTGGCACGCCCTGATGGCCCTCGAAAGCCAGCAACTGGAAGGCTGCGTGCTGATCAGTGGCGAGCCGCTGCTGCTGCAGTCGGGCCTGAACGCCGGGTTGTGGACCGTCGGCCTGGCCGCCTGCAGCCCGTCCTGTGACCAGGCCTCAAGCCAGTGGCAGGCCATGACCCAACAGGAGCAGGAGCGTGCCCGCGGCAAGGCCACGCTCGAGCTGTTCGGCCTGGGCGTGCATTCGGTCATCGACCATCTGGAATCCCTCGACACCTGCCTGTCGGACATCGCCCTGCGCCGGCACAAGGGCGAGAAGCCCTGACACATCCGCGTTGATACGGGTCATGCAAAGCACCGGCAGGTGGATTACGCTAGAGGTCAGGCACGAACCTTTACCATTGCGCCGAGGTCCATGCCTTGCCAAGCCATTGATGGAGAACGAACAATGCCTGCCCGCGAACTGCAAGAGCGCCTCAACAGCCTGCGCGAGCAACTGGACCGCAACGTGCCGCTTTCGGATGAAGAGCTGGCCAACCTGCATGAAGAAGCCCGGCAGATCGAGGCTCAACTGAAACTTGAGGAAGCCACGCCGGACAACAACCTGGTGGATGGCGTGAACCTTGCCATCGAGCGCTTCGAGGCCGACCATCCGGACCTGACCGCCACCCTCCGCAGCATCGTCAATTCGTTGCACAGCATGGGGATCTGAGCCTTTCAAACACCGCTGGGGCTGCGTTGCAGCCCTTTCGCCGGCAAGCCGGCTCCCACAGGTGCAGCACATGGCTTGAAGTGTGCCGTCGGTGTGGGAGCTGGCTTGCCAGCGATGGGCCGCAACGCGGCCCCAACTGCCTTACTGACGAACCAGGCGCAGGTTCGCCGGACTGATCGGCCCGGTGCTGCGATACGGGTTGATGTCCAGCCCGCCACGACGTACATAGCGCGCGTACACCGTCAGGTACTCGGGCTGCAGCAGGTTCTTCAGGTCCAGGTAGATTCGCTCCACGCACTGCTCATGGAAATCGGCATGCTGGCGGAAGCTGATCAGGTAGGTCAGCAGGCTGGCGTGATCCAGCGCCCGCCCCTTGTACTCCACCACCACACTGCCCCAGTCCGGCTGGCCGGTCACCGGGCAGTTGGACTTGAGCAGGTGGCTGTGCACGGTCTCTTCCACCACGCGCTCTGCAGAGCAGCGCAGCAACTCAGGCTGTGGCTGTTCGTAGTTGCTGATGGTGATATCCAGCGCATCGATGCACAGGCCCGGCAAGGCGGTCACGCCCTGCGCTTCCACCTCAGCCAGGGTGCGAACTTTGACCAGCACCGGCTTGCCGGCGGCGGCGGACAGGTCTTTCTCAAGGCAGGCCTGCAGCTCGGCCAGCGACGCGAACACGGTCTGGTTCAGCGAGTTGAGGTACAGCTTGAACGACTTCGATTCGATGATGTTCGGCGAGTCGCAGGGGATGGCGAACTCGGCGATGGCCACCACCGGCTTGCCCGACGGCAGCAGCCAGGACAGCTCGAAGCAGTTCCAGAAATCCACGCCCTGCCACGGCAGGGCGTCGCCGCTGACGCCCAGCTCGGCCCACTTGGCCAGGCGCGGAATGGGGAACAGCAGCGCGGGGGTGTAGGTGGCGATGTATTCGCTGGACTTGCCCAGCGGGGAGTGTTCGGCGGCGGGATGCATGGAAACTGACCTGAGGGTTCGAAAATGCCCCTAGTCTACCGGTTTTACACCCCGCCTTGGAGCGCAAGCTACTCGATGGTCAGTGGGCCGACCATGCCGGCCTGGTAGTGCCCGGGTACGTTGCAGGCGAACTCGATGGGCGCCGAGGTGCGGAAGGTCCAGGTCAGCTCGGCGCGCTGGCCGGGCTGCACCAGCACGGTGTTGCCACCGCCGTGCGCGTGGCCGCCCTGGCTCATCTGGCCGTGATCCATCTGGCCATGGTCCATGCCCTCGTGGTTCATGCCGGCAGTGAAGATCTTGCCCTGCATCGCCACCATCTCTTTCTGGTGCTCGGCATGCATGGCCTTGTCACCCAGGTTGAACTCGTGGGGCAGCTTGCCTTCGTTGACCAGCACGAAACGTACCGTCTCACCGGCCTTGACCTTGAGGCTCTTGGGCTCGAAGGCGATGTCCTTGAGCACGACCTCGACGGTACGGGTGGCCTTGGCGGCCGGCGCCGGCTCGCCGAAGGCGAAGTGCTGTGCTTCGTCGGCGAAGGTGGGCAGGCTGACCAGCGCAAGGGCGGCGGTGATGAACAGGTGCTTCATGTGAACTCCGGGAACTGCAGCGAGAATGAGGCCATTCTGGAAAGCGCCGGCTGGCAGCTGGCTGACGGGAAGATTACAACTTTGTCAGCTTGGGCGGCGCGCGGGATCGTCACGTATCATTTCGCCAACCCCATGTCGCTGCGGGCTCGTGGGAGCGGGCTTGCCCCGCGATGGCGATGGCGCGCCGATCGCGGGGCAAGTCGCTGCGGTACACCGTCGCTCCCACGGCACTGCATGAAACCTTGGAACTGTGGACACCCCATGAAACTACTGATCGTCGAAGACCAGGCCAAGACCGGCCAATACCTGGCCCAGGGCCTGAGCGAGGCCGGCTTCAACACCGAGCTGGCCGGTGACGGCGACACTGGCCAGCACCTGGCGCTGACCGGCGACCACGACCTGCTGATCCTCGACGTGATGCTGCCCGGGCGCAATGGCTGGCAGATCCTCCAGGCGGTGCGCCAGGCGGGCCTGGCCACCCCGGTGCTGTTCCTCACCGCCCGCGATGCCGTCGAAGACCGCGTGCACGGCCTGGAGCTGGGCGCCGACGATTACCTGGTCAAGCCCTTCGCCTTCTCCGAACTGCTGGCCCGCGTGCGCAGCCTGCTGCGCCGCGGCGCAAGCGCCAGCCAGGACACCTGCCTGATGCTCGCCGACCTGCGCCTGGACCTGATCCGCCGCCGTGCCGAACGCTCGGGCCAGCGCATCGACCTGACCGCCAAGGAGTTCGCCCTGCTCGAACTGCTGCTGCGCCGCCAGGGCGAGGTGCTGCCCAAGTCGCTGATCGCCTCCCAGGTGTGGGACATGAATTTCGACAGCGACACCAATGTCATCGAAGTGGCCATCCGCCGCCTGCGCCTGAAGATCGACGACAGCCACGCCACCAAGCTGATCCATACCGTGCGCGGGATGGGTTATGTGCTCGAAGAGCGCCAGGACTGATGCGCCGCCTGTCCCTCGGCGGCCGCCTGGCCCTGCTGTTCGCCGCCTGCACCGCCAGCGTCTCGCTGGGTGCCGGGCTGTTGTTCAGCCGCGCCAGCGAACAGCACTTCGTCGAACTCGACCAGCAGTTGCTCAGCGGCCGGCTGTCATTGATGCGCAGCCTGCTCGAGGGTGTGACCACGCCTGAGCAACTGCGCTCCCGCCTGCCCCAGTTGCGCGACGAGCTGAGCCACCAGTCCGAGCTGGCCCTGCGCGTGCGGGGCGCCGACGGCACACCCTGGTTCGACAGCCGTACCGGCCTGCCGGACGAACCGCGCCAGCCGGGCCTTGCGACCCTGCATACCAGCGGCATCGACTACCGCAGCCTGAGCACCGCGCTGGCAGACCATCAACCAAGCGCCCCGCAGCTGACCCTGTTCCTCGACATCACCCATCACCAGCACTTCCTGCAGGGCATGCAGCGCCTGATCTGGCTCACCGTTGGCCTGTCCGCGCTGGCCACCGCGCTGCTCGGCGCCTGGGCCGCGCGCCGCGGGCTCAAGCCGCTGCGGCAGATGGGCAAGGTGGCCGCCAGCGTCAACGCCCGCTCACTGACCACGCGCCTGCCGCTGGCGCAGTTGCCCGAGGAGCTGGCCGAGCTGGGTGCCACGGTCAACGCCATGCTGCAGCGCCTGGATGACGCCTTCCAGCGGCTGTCGGCGTTCTCTGCCGACATCGCCCACGAGCTGCGCACGCCACTGTCCAACCTGCTCACCCACACCCAGGTCACCCTCACCCGCCCGCGCAGCCTTGAGGAGTACCGCGAAGCGTTGCACGGCAATCTGGAAGAGCTGCAGTGGATGGCCCAGCTGGTCAACGACATGCTCTACCTGGCCAAGGCCGACCACGGCCTGCTGATGCCCAGCCGTCAGCCACTGGACCTGGCGGCGGAGGTGGATGCATTGCTGGAATACTACGCGCCGCTGGCCGAAGACGCCGAGGTGCGGCTGCTGCGCGAGGGTACCGCGCACACCGAGGGTGACCGGCACATGCTGCGCCGGGCCCTGTCCAACCTGCTGGACAACGCCCTGCGCTTCACCCCTGCCGCAGGCGAGATCCGCGTGACGCTGGAGCCCGGGCTGCGCATCGTGGTGGCCAATCAGGGGCCGGCGATTGCGCCAGCGCTGCTGGAGCGGTTGTTCGACCGTTTCTATCGGGCAGACCCGGCACGCCAGGAAGGCAGCAGCGAGCATGCGGGGTTGGGTTTGGCGATCACCCGCTCGATCGTGCAGGCGCATGGGGGAAGCATCAGGGCAGAGTGCGCAGATGGCTGGACGCGGTTTGTAATCGAGTTACCTGACAGGCCGTGAACCGGGGCTGCTTTGCAGCCCATCGCGGGGCAAGCCCGCTCCCACAGGGCTCGCGCATGCCTGCTTTTTGGGGGCAGTCCAAAATGGACTGCCCCCAAGGGCTGGATTGGTGTCCAACTTCTTGGGGGCAGTCCATTTTGTGGGAGCGGGCTTGCCCCGCGATGACAACTTGAAGCCTTACTCGTAGCGCAACGCCATCGCCGGCTCGATCTGCGAGGCGCGGTACGCCGGGTAGATCGTCGCCAGGAAGCTCATCACCAGGCCCGCGGTGCAGATCAGCGCCACGTCGCCCCATTGCAGCTCGGACGGCAGGCTGCTGATGAAGTAGATGTCGGAGGTGAAGATGTGCTGGCCGCTGACCCGCTCCAGCCAACCGACCACCGCGCTGACGTTCAACGCCAGGGCCACCCCGAACACACCACCGAGCAGGGTGCCGACGATGCCGATCAGGCTGCCCTGGACCATGAAGGTGCCCATGATCTGCGCCGGGGTGGCGCCAATGGTGCGCAGGATGGCGATGTCCGCGCCCTTGTCGTTCACCACCATCACCAGGGTGGCGATGATATTGAACGCCGCCACCGCGATGATCATCATCAGCAGCAGGCCGATCATGGTCTTTTCCATCTTCATGGCGCTGAACAGGCTGCCCTGGGTGTGCGACCAGTCATCGGCGCGGTAGCCATCACCCAGGCCGGCGGCAATGGCCTTGGACACCTGCGGCGCGGCATACAGGTCATGCAGCTTGAGGCGCACGCCCTGCACCTGGCCCGGGGCCCAGCGCTGCATCTCGCCGGCATCGGCGATGTGGATGTAGGCCTGGGAGCCATCCAGTTCGGCGCCCACCTTGAAGATGCCGACCACGGTCAGGCGCTGCATGCGTGGGGTGATGCCACCCGGCTCCTTGCTGACTTCGGGGACGATCAAGGTCAGCTTGTCACCGGTATTGAGACGGAAGCGCCGGGCCGTCAGCTCGCCGATGACCACCCCGTAGTCACCCGGCTTCAACGCCTGCAGGCTGCCCTGGACGATGTGCTGGGTGACGATGGAGACCTTGGCTTCCTCGGCCGGATCGATACCGGCGACCTGGATCGGCTGCATCGCCCCCCGGTACGACAGCATGCCTTCCATTTCGGTGATAGGCGCCGCGGCCATCACCGCCGGGTTGCCTTCGGCGGTGCCGGCGACCGTGCGCCAGTCGTCCAGCGGCTGCACGCCAAGGATGGCGGCATGCGGCACCAGGCCAAGCACGCGCGAGCTCATCTCGCGCTGGAAGCCGTTCATCACCGACAACACCGCGATCATTGCCAGCACGCCAAGCGACAGCCCGATCATCGAGGTCATGGAGATGAACGAGATGAAGTGGTTACGACGCTTGGCACGGGTGTAGCGAGCACCGATGAACAAGGACAAGGGTCTGAACATGAACCGGGATACCCAATGAAAGTGTTAACCGGGGCGCCTCAGGGCGCCCCGCGCAGGCGATTCAGATCGCCACCAGGCGCCCGTCTTCCAGGCTCAGCACGCGGTCCATCTGGCGCGCCAGGTTGAGGTCGTGGGTTACCACCAGGAACGCGGTCTGCGACTGAGTGGACAGCTCACGCATCAGATCCTGGATACCCATGGCGGTGTGGTGGTCGAGGTTGCCGGTCGGCTCGTCGAGCATCACCAGGCCCGGGCGGTTGACCAAGGCGCGGGCGATCGCCACGCGCTGGCGCTCACCGCCGGACAACTCGGCCGGCTTGTGATTCAGCCGATGGCCCAGGCCGACGCGCTTGAGCAGTGCTTCAGCGCGCTCGCGGGCCTCAGCGATCGGCGTCTTGCCGATCAGCAGCGGCATGCAGGCGTTCTCCAGCGCGGTGAACTCCGCCAGCAGGTGGTGGAACTGGTAGACGAAGCCCAGCGCGCGGTTACGCAGCAGCCCACGGGCACGCTCGCCGAGCGCCGAGAGCTCTTCACCGGCCAGCCAGACACTGCCCTGGGTTGGCGTGTCGAGGCCGCCAAGCAGGTTGAGCAAGGTACTCTTGCCCGAGCCCGAACTGCCGACAATGGCCACCCGCTCACCTGGGTGCAGCTCAAGGTTCAAGCCGGACAGCACCTGGACCGACTCCGGGCCCTCGTCGTAGCTCTTGCCCAGGTTGCGGCAACTCAACACGGCTTTATCACTCATGCGCGACTCACTCATAACGTAGCGCCTCTGCAGGCTGGGTGCGCGAGGCACGCCAGGCCGGGTACAGGGTGGCGAAGAAACTCAGGACCAATGCCGCACCGCAGACCATCCACACATCCTGTGCCTGGAGCTGCGAGGGCAGGTAATCGATGAAGTACACGTCGGCGTTGAGGAACTTGTGCCCGATCAGCGTCTCGATGCCGGCGATCGCCGCACTGACGTTGAGTGCGCCGAGGATGCCGACGACCGCGCCGATCAGGGTACCGACCACGCCGATCACCGTGCCCTGGACCATGAAGATGGCCATGATCTGGCCCGGCGTTGCGCCCAGGGTACGCAGGATGGCGATGTCGCCGCGTTTGTCGTTGACCACCATCACCAAGGTGGAAATGATGTTGAACGCCGCCACCGCCACGATCAGCAGCAACAACAGGCCGATCATGGATTTCTCCATGCGGATGGCCTGGTAGAGGTTGCCGTGGGTGCGGGTCCAGTCACGCGGATAGAACTCCTGCTCGCCCAACTGCTGGGCGATGGCCCAGGCGGCACGTGGGGCCTGGAACAGGTCGTCGAACTTGAGGCGGATGCCCTGGACCTGGTCGGGCTTCCAGCGGTGCAGACGCGACAGGTCGGCAATGTTGGTGAGGCCGAGGTAACCGTCGATCTCGCCGGCGCCGACGTGGAAGATGCCGACCACGGTGAAGCGCTTCATGCGCGGGAACATGCCCGCCGGCGTGACGCTGACTTCGGGGGCGACGAAAGTCAGCTTGTCGCCGATGCCGACGCCGAGCTTCTGCGCGGCCTTGTCGCCGATCATGATGCCCCACTCGCCCGGCGCCAGCCGGTCGAGGCTGCCATCGAGCACGAACTTGTCGATGATCGACACGTCACGCTCGCGCGCCGGGTCGACGCCATTGAGCAGCACTTTCTGCACCTTGCCTTCGTGCGTCAGCAGGCCCTGCATCTGGGTGAAAGGCGCAACCGCCAACACCTGCGGATTCTGCTTTACTTTGGAGGCAAGGCCCTGCCAGTCGTCGATCGGCTGACCGGTCTCCAGCGTGGCATGGGGGATCATCCCCAGCACGCGGGTACGCATCTCGTGATCGAAGCCGTTCATGACCGACAACACCACGATCATCACCACCACGCCCAGGGCGAGGCCGATCATCGAAGTGAGTGAAATGAACGAGACAAAGTGATTGCGACGTTTGGCACGGGTATAACGCGTACCAATGAATACGAAAAGAGGTCTGAACATGTCGGGGCTTGTTCGGATGAAAGGGAACGTCCTTGTGGCGATGCGCCTACGGCGGCTTTACACTCGGACCACCGCCGTAACCTTGGGTTCGCCATGACGACATTAGACGAAGAAGATCGCCGCGAATACTACCGCATCGAAGATCGGATCGCACTTCAAATCAGCCCACTCAGCGCGGCCGAAGCCCTTGAGACAGAACTGTTGCAGGATGATTCCGAGCTGTTCAACCTGCTCAGCGAACTGCACTTGTCCGATTTCGAGTCACAACACCTGCTGCGCCAGCTGAGTGAGAAGGACCGTACCCTCGCCGCCTTCCTGCGCGCCCAGAACAAACGCCTCGACCTGCTCAGCGCCGTGGTCGCGCAAACCCTGCTCGGCGAAGTCGGCCAACCGCAGCCGGTGATCATCTCCGAAGGCGGCATCGAGTTCGCCCAGCAGCAACAGATCAGCGCCGGCACCCGGGTGAAAGTGAAGATGGTGCTGATGCCCCGCGCCCATGGCTTGCTGCTGCGTGGCCGCGTCACCCATTGCGACCCGCGCCCCGATGGCGGCTTCGAGGTGGGCACCGAGTTCATCGACATGACCGACGCCCAGCGCCAGCTGCTGGCACGCTACATCCTGCAGCGCCAGCAACAGCAGCGGCGCCAGGCACTGGAACAGAACAACCCCGCCTCCTGAGCCATTTTTTCTCTGATTTGAAGGAACGAACGTGACCCTGATCTATGGCCATCGCGGCGCCAAGGGCGAAGCCCCCGAGAACACCCTGACCAGCTTCCGCCAGTGCCTGTCCCACGGCGTGAACCGCTGTGAACTCGACCTGCACCTGTCGGCCGACAACGAACTGATGGTGATCCACGACTCTACGCTCAAGCGCACCACCGGCCGGCGTGGCAAGGTGGTCGAGCACCCGGCTGCCGCCCTGGTCACTTACGACGCGCGCCAGGGCGGCCCGGGCCATGTGCAGCCTTGCACCATCCCGCGCCTGGAAGAGCTGTTCGAGAAATGCCCGTTCGAGCATTGGCAACTTGAAGTGAAAAGCGCCTCGCGCACCCGCGCCGCCACCACCGTGCTGGCGATTCGCGAACTGGCCCAGCAGTACGGCCTGATGGACAAGATCACCATCACCTCGAGCTCGCGGGAAGTGCTGGGCGCCGCCCAGGAACTGGTGCCCGACGTGAAGCGCGGCCTGGTGGCCGAATACGCCTGGCTCGACCCACTGAAGGTCGCACAGAACTACGGTTGCGAGATGCTGGCGTTGAACTGGACGCTGTGCACCCCCGAGCGCCTGATCAAGGCACAGCGCCAGGGTTTGCACGTGTCGGTGTGGACGGTCAACGAACCGGCACTGATGCGCCGGCTCGCTGATTTTGGCGTGGACAGCCTGATTACAGACTTTCCCGGTTTGGCCAAGACCACCCTCGGGTAGGGCTGAAATCGGTCTCCCCGACCGGCTCAGGCCACCGGCCGGAGCCGCTCAAAAAAGCCGGTTCAGACCGTCGTAGGCAGCTACCCGATAGGCTTCGGCCATGGTCGGGTAGTTGAAGGTGGTGTTGACGAAGTACTTCAGATTGTTCTGCTCACCCGGCTGGTTCATGATCGCCTGGCCGATGTGGACGATCTCCGAGGCCTGGTAGCCGAAGCAGTGCACGCCGAGGATTTCCAGGGTTTCGCGGTGGAACAGGATCTTCAGCATGCCTTGCGGCTCACCGGCGATCTGCGCGCGGGCCATGCTCTTGAAGAAGGCCTTGCCCACTTCGTACGGCACCTTGGCCTGGGTCAGTTCCTGCTCGTTCTTGCCGATCGAGCTGATCTCCGGAATGGTGTAGATGCCGGTGGGCACGTCATCGACGAAGCGCCAGCTGCCGTTGTCGACGATGCTGCCGGCGGCAGAGCGGCCCTGGTCGTGGGCAGCACTGGCCAGGCTCGGCCAGCCGATCACGTCGCCGGCGCCGTAGATGTTCGGCACGCTGGTGCGGTAGCTCTTGTCAACTTCGATCTGGCCACGGCTGTTGACCTTGATACCGATGTTCTCCAGGCCCAGCTTGTCGGTGTTGCCGGTACGGCCGTTGCACCACAGCAAGGCGTCGGCCTTGATCTTCTTGCCCGATTTCAGGTGCAGGATCACCCCGTTGTCCAGCCCTTCAACCCGGTCGTACTCCTCGTTGTGGCGTACGGTGATGTTGTTGTTGCTGAAGTGGTAGCTCAGCGCCTGGGAGATTTCCGAGTCGAGGAAGCTCAGCAGCTGGCCGCGGTTGTCGACCAGCTCCACCAGCACGCCCAGGCCGCTGAAGATCGAGGCGTATTCGCAACCGATCACCCCGGCGCCATAGACGATCAGCTTGCGCGGGGTGTGGCTGAGGCTGAGGATGGTGTCGCTGTCGTAGACACGCGGGTGGTGGAAGTCGATGTCGGCCGGGCGGTACGGGCGCGAGCCGGTGGCGATGATGATCTGCTTGGCGTTGAGCTTCTCGACCACACCGTTGGGGCAGACCACTTCGACGGTCTGCTCGTCGGCGAAGCTGCCGGTGCCGGTGAACACGTCGACGCGGTTACGGGCGTAGTAGCCGGTACGCGAGGCGACCTGTTTGCTGATCACCTTCTCGGCGCTCTTGAGCACGTCGGGGAACGAGAACCAGCGCGGTTCGCCGATGGCGCGGAACATCGGGTTGGTGTTGAACTGCATGATCTGCCGCACGGAGTGACGCAGCGCCTTGGACGGGATGGTGCCCAGGTGGGTGCAGTTGCCGCCGACCTGGCGACGGCTGTCGACCATGGCCACCTTGCGCCCTGCTTTGGCGGCGTTCATTGCCGCGCCTTCTCCGGCCGGGCCGGAACCCAGCACCACTACGTCGTAGTTGTAGACAGCCATGCGTACTCCTTCAGAACTGGCCCGCCGGCCGGTTGGCCGCGGGGCGCGATCATGTCGCCGGGGCGCCATGAGAAAATTCGGGTGCAGTCTAATCAAGCGTGAACGCCGCGCACATTAACCCTTGGTCGCGTCGTAGGCCACTTTTGCCTGCACTACATGTGGTTTCACCGAATCCATGGTGGCGATCATCCGTGGCTTGCCTTTCATTCGCCTTTCAGCGCCCGCTCGAACGCCGGGGTGGAACGGGAGACGAAGCCACCTTCGGCCCGAGTCACCAGCACCGCGGCGATACCGTGGGCAATGGCGAAGTCCCAGCCCTGCTGCGGCCCCAGGATCAACAACAGGGTCGAGTAGCCGTCGGCCAGCAAGGCCGAAGCGTCGAGCACGGTCACCGACGCCAGGTCATGTTCGACCGGGCGCCCGAGGCGGGCATCGAAGGTGTGCGAATAGCGCCGGCCATTGTCCTCGAAATAGTGCCGATAGTCACCCGAGGTCGACACCGCCAGCCCTTGCACGGCAATGACCTGGCGGGCGACCTGGCGATCTTCGCGGGGCAGCTCCAAGGCCACCCGCCAGGGGCTGCCATCGGGCTTGCGACCCACGGCCTTGAGCTCGCCGGTGGCCTCGGCGAGGAAGCTGTCGATACCCATCTTTTGCAGGTGCGCAGCGATCAGGTCGACCGCATGGCCGGCGGCGATGCTGTTGAAGTCCAGCTCGATCGGCGCGTCCTTGCACAGGTTTTCGCCCTCGATGCGCAAGTGGCGGTAGCCAACTCGCTGGCGGGCCTGGGCAAGCGCCTGCGCATCCGGTACGTGCAGCGCGCGGGCCTGCGGGCCAAAGCCCCAGAGGTCCAGCAGCGGCTCGACGGTGAGGTCGTAGGCGCCCTGGCTCTGCTCGGCCAGGTGCTGGCCGAAGGTGACCAGTTCGAGCGTGTCGGCATCGACGGGCAGGCACTGGCTGGCCGGCAGCTGGTTGAAGCGGCTGACGGTGGAGTCACCGCGGTAGGTGGAGTAATGCGCGTCGATGGCCTGCAGGATGCTCTCGACGGCCGCCTGCACCTGCTCCGGCGCAGGGCCGCCGGCCTGGCGCACGTACTGGATGCTGTAGCTGCTGCCCATGGTCGGGCCGCCGAAGCGTTCGAGGGTGGGCGACGGGTCACAGGCTGACAGCAACAGCAGGATGAACAGAAGCACGATGCGCAAATTGAATGTCTCGACAGTCAGGGCCGACCTCATCGCGGGGCAAGACCGCTCCCACGCCGATCGCGGGACACCTCGTGGGA
>NZ_JBMOWQ010000052.1:0-125205 GCF_049310485.1 Pseudomonas sp. GZD-209 | reverse complement strand
TTGGCCCTAATCCCCCTCAGCCACCCGCTCGCGAATCCATTGCACAAAGGCCCGTACCTTCGGCACCTCGGCCGCATGTTCGGCATGCAAGCCCGCTCCCACGCTGTGAACAATTCAAGGCGTGGGAGCGGGCTTGCCCCGCGATTGGCCCTAATCCCCCTCGGCCACCCGCTCGCGAATCCATTGCACAAAGGCCCGTACCTTCGGCACCTCGGCCGCATGTTCGGCATGAGCCATGAAGTGCCGGCCGTTGCTGGGCACCGGGTGGTCCCAGGCCACCACCAGCTTGCCCTCGCTCAGCTCCTCGGCCACCAGGTAGCGCGGGATCAGGGCTATGCCGCAGCCGGCGATGGCGGCGCGAATGCACAGGTAGAACGTGTCGAAACGTGGCCCGTGGTAGCTGTTCTGGCTGTGCAGCCCCAGCCCCAGGAACCACTCGTGCCAAGCCTCCGGGCGCGAGGCGCATTGCAGCAGACGGTGTTCGGTCAGCGCCGTGGCGCAGGTAATGCGCTGCCGGGCCAACAGCGCTGGCGCACACACCGGCACCACGGCCTCGCTGAACAGCTCGATGCAGGTCGCCCCCGGCCAGGTGCCCTGGCCAAAGAAAAACGCCACGTCGGCCTTGGCCTGCACCAGGTCGAACGGCTCCAGTTCGTTGCGGATGTCCAGATGGATGCGCGGGTGGCGCTCACCAAAACCCTTGAGCCGGGGCACCAGCCAGCGTGCACCGAAGGTCGGCTGGGTGGCGATGCGCAGCACCTCGGTCTCGTCGCCGTAGCTGAGGATGTAGCGGCTGGAGATGTCGATCTGGGTGAGGATCTTGTTCACCTCGGTGAGGTACAGCGCCCCCGCCGGGGTGAGGTGCAGGCGCCGGCGAATGCGCTGGAACAGCGGGTGGGCGAGCATGTCCTCGAGCTGCGCCACCTGCTTGCTGACCGCGCTCTGGGTCAGGTGCAGCTCCTGCGCCGCGCGGGTGAAGCTCAGGTGGCGGGCGGCGGCCTCGAAGCATTGCAGGGCGGTGGTGGACGGCATCAGGCGTTTGGACATGGCGAAGGCGCTACCCGGCAAAAAAGGAAGGAATTCATTCCCAAATAGAATGATGTGCTTCGAAAAGGTCGTTTGTTGAGCCGTCCCTATAGATTAATACTGACCTGGATCAACGATGACAACCGGTAGTGCAAAGAGGAGGGCAAAACCACGACCGGCGTTTTACAAGAACAACAACGAGCACCTGCGACTTACTGAATTCTGCTCCAACTTTCAGCCGTCCTTGCAACGGCCGACCCATTCGAGGGTTCCCCATGGCATCGTCAAACAATAAAAAACAGCGTTCCCTGCAACACGGCCTGACCTCCCGTCAGGTATCGATGATTTCCATCGCCGGCATCATCGGCGCCGGGCTGTTCATCGGCTCCTCCAACGCCATCGCCACCGCCGGCCCGGCCATCCTCATCTCCTACGCCATGACCGGCCTGCTGGTGCTGCTGGTGATGCGCATGCTCGGCGAAATGGCCATCGCCAACCCCAACAGCGGTTCGTTCTCCACCTATGCCAGCGAAGCCATCGGCCCCTGGGCCGGCTTTACCATCGGCTGGCTGTACTGGTGGTTCTGGGTGCTGATCATTCCGGTCGAGGCCATTGCCGGCGCCGACATCCTGCACGCCTACTTCCCCGGGGTGCCGTCCTGGCTGTTCGCCTTCCTGATCATGGTCGTGCTGTCGGGCACCAACCTGATCAGCGTGAAGAACTTCGGTGCCTTCGAGTACTGGTTCGCGCTGGTGAAAGTGGTTGCGATCATTGCCTTCATCGTGGTCTGCAGCCTGGCGGTGTTCGGCTTCTGGCCGCTGGCCGAGGTCTCCGGGGTGAGCCGCCTGTGGGACCACGGTGGCTTCATGCCCAACGGCTTCGGCACCGTGCTGGGTGGCGTGCTGATCACCATCTTCTCGTTCTTCGGCGCCGAGATCGTCACCATCGCCGCCGACGAGACCGCCAACCCGAAAGACAAGATCCGCCGCGCCACCAACCTGGTGGTGTACCGCATCGCCATCTTCTACCTGGCATCGATCTTCCTGGTGGTGTCGCTGGTGGCCTGGAACGACCCTGCCTTGAAAGCCGTGGGTTCGTTCCAGCGCGTGCTCGAAGTGCTCAATGTGCCTGGGGCCAAGCTGCTGGTTGACCTGGTGGTGTTGGTGGCAGTGACCAGTTGCATGAACTCCGGCCTCTATACCGCGTCGCGGATGCTGTACTCCCTGGGTGCCCGTGGCCAGGCGCTGAGCATGACCAAGCGTATTTCGGGTGCTGGCGTGCCGACCGTGGCGGTGATCCTCTCGACCCTGGCAGGCTTCGCTGGCTGCCTGGTCAACTATGTGTTCCCCGGCAAGGTGTTCGGCTTCCTGCTCTCGACCACTGGCGCCATCGCTTTGCTGGTGTACCTGGTAATCGCCGTTTCGCAGCTGCGCATGCGTGCCCGTGCCGAGCGTGAAGGGCGGCCGCTGGAGCTGAAGATGTGGCTGTTCCCGTGGCTGACCTGGCTGGTGATCGGCACCATCGTGATGGTGCTGGGCTACATGCTGTTCAGCGATGCCTACCGCTATGAAACGCTGATGACCGCCGGGGTGACCTTGTTCATCCTGCTGGTTTCGCTGACCCAGAAGCGCGGCAGGGCGGTGGCGCAGACGGCTTGATGTTTCTGCTTTAATGGGGGCGTTTCGCGCCCCCATTCCAACAAGCACAGGCTGCGTATGAACGATCAGATGCTTTCCCTCCAGGCCCTCGCCGCACCCGACGGCACTTGCTACGGCTGCGGTAGCGCCCACCCCTCCGGCCTGCACCTGCAAAGCCACTGGGATGCCGACGGCATCCACCTGTTGTGCCGACATGCTCCAGATCAAACCTTCATCGGCTGGCCCGGCCTGGTCTACGGCGGCTTGCTGGCCATGCTGGTCGACTGCCACTCCAACTGGACCGCCATGGCCTACCACTACCGCGCCGAGGGCCGCGAGGCGGGCAGCCTGCCGCGTATCGATTGCGTCACCGGTAGCCTCGGGCTCAACTACCTGAAACCGACCCCGATGGGCGTGGAGCTGTTGCTCAAGGCCCGCGTGGAGGGCGAAGTCGGACGCAAGACGCGGGTCATCTGCGAGGTCTGGGCGGATGATGTCCTGACCGTCACTGCCGACTCGGTGTTCGTGCGGGTGGACACCGAAAAACTCAAGCTCAAGGCACACGGCCAGGCCTGACAACAGGCCGTTCACCCAGCATTTTGCCAGTAGACGCCTGAACGGCGCTCGCCCCAAACGTGGGCGTGCGCCGTTCAGGCGTTTTGCCGTCAGGCATAGGGCCCATGCCGAAGCAGTTGTTGAAAAAGCCGACAGGGTGGTTGGGATAAGTCCTATT
The DNA here is from genome assembly GCF_049310485.1 of Pseudomonas sp. GZD-209. NCBI lineage: Bacteria > Pseudomonadati > Pseudomonadota > Gammaproteobacteria > Pseudomonadales > Pseudomonadaceae > Pseudomonas > Pseudomonas sp. GZD-209. The sequence continues at coordinate 121,809 of NZ_JBMOWQ010000052.1, read as the reverse complement.
TGGCCGTCGGCTTCGTGGCAATAGTCTTGCGTCGCTTCCAGATCAGGCTGTCTGTTCATCAACTGCCTGTGGTCACCGACGCCGGTAGCCACAGATTCGCGAGCGCATCAAAGGAGCCTATTCCATGCGTTTCAACTGCAAGACTTTGCCGCTTGTCGGCCTGCTCATGATCATGAGCGGCTGCGCCAGCGTGACCGTTCCCAATGAGCAGATCGAACTGGCCCGCAGTGCGGTCAACCGCGCCGTCGCCGCCGAAGCCACCCAATATGCCCCGGTGGAGATGCGCGCCGCCCAGGACAAGATGAGCGCCCTGGACCGGGCCCTGGGGGAGAAGAAGTTCGAACAGGCCCGAACCCTGGCCGAAGGGGCAAGCGCAGACGCCCGAGTAGCCGAGCGCAAGGCCCAGGCTCTCAAGGCCAAAGAGCAGCTGGAGGTCGCCCGCAAGGGGATCGAAGTGCTCAAGCAGGAGATCCTTGATGCTCCTGACAGCCCGACTGCCAAATCCGTTCATTGAAGGAAGTGACCATGTCCAAAGTCTACCTGCTGCCCGCTGTGTCGCTCCTTGGTCTGATGCTGGCCGGCTGCGGCACCACGCCGGAAAACCCCACGTTGCTTGGCGCTCGCGAAGCCTATTCGGTGTTGCAGGGCAAGCCCGAGGCAAGCCGCCTCGCCGCGCTGGAAACCCAGGACGCTTATACCGCCCTGGGCAAAGCCGAGTTGGCCTCGCTCAAGGACCGCAAGTCCGCCGAGGTCGAGCGCTTGGCCACGTTGGCCAGTCGGCAGATCGAGTTTGCTGAGCAGACCATCGACCTGCGCAACACCGATGCTGCGCTCAAGCGTGTCGAGCTTGAGCGCACCCAGGCCCGCCTGGATGCACGCACCGCACAGCTCAACGCGCTCAAGGCCAAGCCGAGTGCACGCGGCGATGTGGTGACCTTCGGTGATGTGTTGTTCCAGACGGGCAAGGCCGAGCTGAACGGCCGCAGCCACCACAACATCGAGGAACTGGCTGCATACCTGCAGGCAAACCCTGAGCGCAAGGTGCTGGTAGAGGGTTTCACCGACTCCACCGGCAGCGATGCCCTCAACCAGCGCCTGTCCGAGCACCGGGCTGACGCGGTGGCCAACGCGCTGCGCCGTCAGGGTGTAGCTGCGCAGCGCATCAAAAGCGCCGGTTACGGCAAGGAGTACCCGGTGGCCAGCAACGCCACGGCGCAGTCACGCCAGCTCAACCGACGCGTCGAGGTGGTGATCTCCAGGGGCGCCGAGGCTGTCGCGCCACGCTTCTGATGAAGCGCCGGCGCAGCCTTTTGGCTGCGCCATCCGGCACGCTGCGATGGTCAAATCGCAGTGCTGTCCCTAAAGTGATCGTTTCGACGATTGCAGGGACCGAGCATGACCGATCTGAGCGCATTCCCCATCACCCGCAAGTGGCCAGCGCAACACCCCGAGCGCTTGCAGCTGTATTCGCTGCCCACGCCAAATGGCGTCAAGGTGTCGATCATGCTGGAGGAAATCGGCCTGGCCTACGAGCCGCACAAGGTCAGCTTCGACAGCGATGACCAACTGAGCCCCGAGTTCATTTCGCTGAGCGCCAACAACAAGATCCCGGCAATTCTCGACCCCGATGGCCCGGGCGGCAAACCGCTGGCGTTGTTCGAATCCGGCGCGATCCTGCAGTACCTGGCGGAAAAGAGCGGCCAGTTGCTCAGCCAGGACCCGGCCCAGCGCTACCAGACGATCCAGTGGTTGATGTTCCAGATGGGCGGCATCGGGCCGATGTTCGGCCAGGTGGGGTTCTTCCACTTCTTCGCCGGCAAGGACTACGAGGACAAGCGCCCGCGCGACCGTTACGTCAACGAGTCGAAGCGTTTGCTGGGCGTGCTGGACCGGCACCTGCAAGGCCGTGAATGGATGGTCGACGAATACAGCATCGCCGACATTGCCATCTTCCCTTGGGTGCGCAACCTGGTGGAGCGCTACAACGCCCGTGACCTGGTGGGCTTCGATGAGTTCAATGAGGTGCAGCGGGTGCTGGCCAGCTTCCTCGAACGGCCTGCCGTTCAGCGTGGCCTGAAAATCCCCGGTTGATCGGGCATCACTGAACCTGTGGGAGCGGGTTTACCCGCGAAGGCTGTGAGGGATTCGCCATCGCATTCGCGGGTGAACCCGCTCCCACAGGTGCTCTATTTCAGCCTAGAGAATTTGATTCAGAAGCCAGTACAGGCTGCCTGCCAGTACCATCGCCGCCGGCAGCGTCAGCACCCAGGCCATCAGCAGGTTGACCAAGGTGCGCTTCTGGATCCCCGAGCCATTGGCCACCATGGTCCCGGCCACCCCCGAGCTCAACACATGGGTGGTCGACACCGGCAGCCCGAACATGTCCGCCGCGCCAATGGTGCACATCGCCACCACCTCCGCAGACGCCCCCTGGGCATAGCTCAGGTGGGTCTTGCCGATCTTTTCACCCACCGTCACCACGATGCGCCGCCAGCCGACCATGGTGCCCAGGCCCAGGGCGATGGCCACCGCCACCTTGACCCACAGCGGGATGTAGCGGGTGGCATCGTCCAGCTGGCGCTTGAACAGTTGCACATGGCGGGCGGTGTCGGCATCGAACGCCACCAGTGCGTTCTTGTCGATCAGGCGGATGGCTTCGCTGGTCAGGTACATGTCGTTGCGCACGTTGGCCATGGCCTCGGCCGGTACACGGCTGAGCGAGCCATAGCCCTTGACCTCTTCGCCGATCATGCCGGTCAGCGCGGCCAGGGCCGGTACCAGTTCGGGGCTGGCCTTGGGCTGGCCGATGAAAGCGGTCAGGGTCTGTCGAGGGTCGGCCGGGGCCGCCTGCGGAGCACTGCGCTCCAGCGCCTGGCGGGTCACCTCGGCCACCGCCGAGAACTGCAGGGCCTGTTCGCTGGGCATGGTCTTGTTCAGGGCGTAGGCCATCGGCAGGGTGCCGACCAGGATCAGCATGATCAGGCCCATGCCTTTCTGCCCGTCGTTGGAGCCGTGGGCGAACGATACGCCGGTGCAGGTGAGGATGAGCACACCGCGGATCCACCAGGGTGGCGGAGTCTGGCCCTCAGGCGCCTGGTACAGCTCCTGGCGTTTGACCAGCGCGCGCAGGGCCAGCAGTAGCAGGGCGGCGCAGGCGAAACCGATCAACGGCGAAAACAACAGGGCATAGCCGACCTTGCTCGCCTGGCCCCAATCTACCCCGCTGGTGCCGTCGCGCCCATGCATCAGCGCGTTGGCCACGCCCACGCCGATGATCGAGCCGATCAGCGTGTGCGAGGACGAGGCCGGCAGGCCCAGCCACCAGGTGCCGAGGTTCCAGATGATCGCCGCCAGCAGCAAAGCGAAGACCATGGCGAAGCCGGCGCCCGACCCGACCTGCAGGATCAGCTCGACCGGCAGCAGGGCGATGATGCCGAAGGCCACCGCGCCGCTGGAGAGCAGCACACCGAGAAAATTGCACAGCCCCGACCACACCACCGCCACCGGCGCCGGCAGCGAATGGGTGTAGATCACCGTGGCCACGGCGTTGGCGGTGTCGTGGAAACCGTTGACGAATTCAAAGCCCAGGGCGATCAGCAAGGCCAGGCCCAGCAACAGGAACGGCGTGACCGTGGTGATCACGGTGCCGCTGGCGCTGACATCTTCCTTGAGGCTCCAGAAGGTGTAGGCCAGGCCGGCCAGCAGCAGGCCGAAGAACAGCACCAGGGTGGCGCGGCCAGGGCGGTGGGACAGCTGCGGGCGAGAGTCCAGCTTGACCAGCGCGTCCTGGCTGACCATCGAGGGGGTTGTCATGGGTGGGCTCCGGTGTGCTCAGAGGCACGAGGCGAGGTATCCCATCCTAGAAACAATCTGTTACCGGGGAGTGACCTCGATCAAAGGAACTTCTAGTCTAGGAGGCATCGGCGAATTGCCAAGCGAGCCCCGAATGATCTGCTGCAAGCGTGTGTACGACCCGGTTGAAGCCAGCGATGGCCAGCGTGTGCTGGTCGATCGGCTGTGGCCGCGCAACAAGCGCAAGGAGGACCTGCATGGGCAGTGGTTGCGCGAGGCGGCACCTTCCGACGAACTGCGCAAGGCGTTCCATGCAGGTTTACTGGATTACCCCGGATTCTCCCGGCGCTACCGGCAGGAGCTGGCCGCGCACCCTGAACACTGGTACCCGCTGCTGGACCTGGCCGGCAAAGGCGAGCTGACCCTGCTGTACGCCGGCAAGGACACCGAGCACAACAATGCCCGGGTGCTGGCCGACTGGCTGGAGGATGAGTTGGAGCGACGCGGGCCTGGGAGTTCGCCGGTGTGCTATGCCCCTTGAACTGATTGCCGCCAGCGACAATGACCTGACCTTCGCCCGCGACCTCACGCGCCGGGCGATGCTGCCGTACTACCGCGAGTTCGACCTGTTGTGGATCGAAGAAGCCTTCGACCAGGCCTGGGACTGGCGCGAACAATGGCTGGTAGTGGAGGACGGCACGGTGCTGGGTTTTTGCAGCCTCAGCCAGGACCGCCAGGCGCTGTTCATTCGTGAACTGCACCTGCTGCCCGAACATCGCGGGCGCGGTGTGGGTGGCTGGGTGCTGGAGACGCTGGCCGGCTGGGCCGCGCAGCGGCATCTGCCGTTGCTTCGCCTGATGGTGTTCAAGAGTAACCCCGCGCGACAGCTCTACCTGCGCCGGGGCTTCATCGAGATGGGGGAGGACGAGTGCTTCGTGCGCATGCAGCGGCCCGCAGCCTGACGCTGGCCGCTCCTACAGGTGATGAGGCAATCGCTAGCGGGTAAGCCGTACCCGCACCACCCGACCCTGCGCCACCGTCGCCTCCAGCACCTGCCCTTGCAGCGGCAACAGATCACCGATCAGCAGGTTCTGCAGCAACGCCTTGCCGTCGAAGCGGTTGCCGCCGATCTCGACGTCGCGGATACCTTCGACCCGCACCACCGCCTTGCCCACTTGCCCCAGGCGGTTGCCGCTGATCAGCAGCGGCCCCGGCAGCGGCGCGGCATTGCGCAGGCTGACGGCGTACTCGGGGGTGTTGCCGATGCGGTTGCCGACCAGCGCCAGGGCGCCCACTTCGCTGGCATCCACCGCGCTGCCCTGGCTGCTGGCCAGCAGGTTGTCGTCGATCAGCAACGGGGCAGCCGGCGTCGGCGCGAGGTTGCGCAACTGGATGCCATTGCCGCGGCTGGCGCCGATGCTGTTGCCGGCCACCACTACGGCGCCACGCTGGTCGCTGATCTCGATGGCGGCCTTGGCGGCGCCGAGGATCAGGTTGTCTTCGATCAGCGCGCGGGTTTGCCCGCGCAGGCGCACGCCGCTGTTGTTGTCGATGTCGCGCAGCTGGTTGCCGTGCAGGTCGAGTTGGCTGTCGCGGGCGTCGACGGCGTATTGCTGGGCGCGTTCGAACTGGCTGTTGGCGATGGTCGCCTGGCTGTGTTGCAGCTCCACCGCCGTGGACAACTCACTGAATCGGCTGCCCTCGATCAGCAGCGTGGCCGGGCGGGTGCCGGCGGCTTGCTGGGCACTGAGCGCGGTGGTCAGGCCACGGGACAGGTTGGCGTTGTAGCCCAGGCGGTTGAGGGTGGAGCCGATCACCTGGGTATGGCTGCCGGCCCAGGCCACCACGAACGGTCGCCAGGCGCGGTCGGTGTTGCCGGCCTTGTCGCCGGCCACGCTTTCCAGGGTCGACTGATTCAGCCCCAGCCAGCCCTGGTTGATCAGCGCGGTGCCGGAGTAGCTGTACAGGTAGAGGCTGGTGCCTTCGAGCTGCAGCCCGGCATCGCTGCCGATCATCAGCGGGTAGCTGAGCAGGTAGCCGTCCTTGTAGCGCTTGAGGATACGCGCATCGCCCAGAGCCGCCTCCAGCTGTGCCAGGGTGATGCTGCCACCGCGCAGCACCACAGCCTGCGGGTGGTGCGCCTGGTAGCCGGCGATGGCGCGGAACAGGCCATTGTTGACGAAGGGTTCGAATGGCCAGCTGCCGGCCTGGGCGGAAAACATCGGTTGCAGGCTGACGCTGGCGCGGCCGGTGGGGGGCGCGCGGCGGGTCTGTTCGAAGCTCACCGCCTGGCGGGCCTGCTGGCGCAGCTGGGTCAGCTGTGCCTGATGTTGTTGCGGGTTCAGGGTGTCCAGCACCGGGTTGGCGGGCAGTGCCTGGTTGGCCGCCTGGGCGGCGCCGGCCAGCAGCAGGGCGGTCAGGCAGCTGAGGGATATGCGGGTGAACGGTGCCATGGGACGCATCCTTGTTCAGGGCAGGTTGGGGTAGACCGGTTTCAGCGGGCCACCGATCTGGCTGTAGCTGTCCACTTCGCCGTCCTCGCCGTCATACAGCTGGCGGGCCAGGCGGTGGCCAGGCTCGCGGGCGAGGAACGGGATCAGCCAGGCCATCTTGTAGGGCGCCACGTCTTCCTGGGCCTGGCCCTTGAGCTCGGGCAGGTCGTCTGGATCGAGCACGCTGCGGGCGGCGAAGTTGGCCAGCAGGTCGAGGGTCTGCTGGTCTTCGGCGCTCCAGGGCAAGCCATTGGCCCGCGCCGACTCGGCCAGCAGCACCAGCGGCACCAGGGCGTACTGGCTGTAGTTCGAGGCCAGTTTGCTGCGGGCCACTTCCAGCGGCAGGTAGGCGTAGCTGCCGTCGCTGGCGCGCACCGCCTGGGCCAGGCCACGGCGCAGGTTGCCATCGGCCCACTGGATGAAGTCGTCGCGCCCGACCAGCATGCCGGTGGCCGCCACGGCCCAGGCGGCCCAGTAGTCGTGGTTGTTGAAGTACACGCCCGGGGCATCGCGCCGTGGGTCGTACTCGGCGATCACGCGCTCGCCGAGCCGGGTGAACCAGGTTTTTTGTACCTCGTTCAATTGCACCTTGCCGTCGCTGGCCGACTGGGTCAGCAGCACGGCGCCGGCCATGGCTGCCAGCGCCCATTTACGCGCGGCCATGCCGGTGCTGCTGGCGTCAGGGTTGAGCAGGGCACCGGCTTCGGCCCAGCGCTGCAGCCATTGGTGCTGGCAGGCCAGGGCCATGTTGGCGTCCTGCGGTTTCCTGGCGTTCTGGAAACGCTTGCCGGCGTAGATCAGCCCGCCGATGAACTGCTTGACCTGTTTGCCGATGCGTTCGCTGTCGGCGTCGGGGCTGCTGCGCAGGGTCGACTTGCTGGCGTCGCGCTGGTCGTACTTGCTTTGCAGGTGCAGGCTGCCGGTGTAAGGCGGTGGAGCTTCCTTGCTGCATTGCAGGGTACGGTAGTCGGCGATCATGGCCGCTTGCGCGGTGGCGCGCAGGGGCCAGATCGACTGGGCGGCGTGGGCCTGGGGAAGCAACAATAGGAGGGTGGCCAGGGCGCTTCTTATCGACCAGAGCACAACGCTCTGATTAGGCTGGGACAGCGTGGGAGCGGGCTTGCCCCGCGAATGCAGCACTTCGGTGCATGGCACCGGCTTTGCCGGTGTTCGCGGGGCAAGCCCGCTCCCACGGGGTTCCTTGCAAGGGCTGCGCAGCAGCCCCAGGATGTTCAAAGGCACAGTCGCGTCTCCACATCGGTGGCCGCCGTACCCGCCTTGGTCGGCTCAAGGAACACCGACAACAGGTTGGCCCCGGCAAACTCGGGCGCCTTGCTCAGCTCCAGGTAATACTGGCCGCCACTCACCGCCGCCTCACGGCGGAACCACACCTTGTCGCGGGCGCCGTTGTCGTAATACACGATGATGTAGAAATCGCGCACGTTCTTGTCGCTCAGGCGGATATCCAGGAAGCCCTGCGCACCGCTCAGTGCCTGGCGCGCGTTGCCGGCGTTGCTCAGCAGCTCGATGCGCTCGCCCACCTTCAGCGCCGGGCGCTGCAGTTTCGATCCCAGGACTTCTTTCGACGCCTTGCAGCCCCCTTGCACCGCCGGCACCAACTGGCGATACATCAGCGGCGAGTCCAGCCGGTAGTTGGCCGGCAATTCCCAGACGATCAGCTTGGGCGGCGCATCGGCCTTGTAGTCGCTGGACAGCAGGTACTCCAGCAACGAGCCGTCCTCACCCACGCCGGGCAGGGCGTAGTTGAGGATGTCCACGCCCAGGTACTGCTTGAGGTAACCGTCGAAGTTGAACTGCTTGCTCTCGTCTTCACGGGCGGCGGCATTGCTGTCGCCGACCAGGATCACCTCGGGGTCGGGGGCTTCGTCGAACAGCGCGTCGCTGCTGTCGGCCTGGGGAATGGTCTGGTAGCCGCGCACATACTGGAAACCGTAGTTGTTGCCGCAGATATAGCTCATCGCCAGGTTCAGGGTGCCGTCCTTGGGCACCATCACCCCCGGTTCGGTGCGGTACTGCTTCTTGCTCAGCCCGGCATAGAACGGCTGGCGGCGGATTTCCTCGGCCATCAGCTTGGCCGTGGCCTCGGCACCGGCCGGGGTCCAGTGGTGGTCGCGGCGGAAGAAGTACTCCCCCTGGGGTGGTTGCTGCACCAGTTGCATCATCGGCGCCACCACCGCGCCGGCCTGGCGCAGCTGCCCCAGGTAGGCCGCGAGGTTGGCGCTGGCGCGGCTGTAGTCGAAGCCGTGCAACTGGTCGCCTTGCAGCTTGTCGCGGTGCATCAGGCCGCGGGTCGGCTGGATGGCCATGGCCACCTGGATGCCCTGCTTGTGAAAGGCCTGCATCAGCCGGGCGAACTCCGGGCGCATGGGCGCGGGTATGCCGAAGTCGTTGGTCAGGTCGACCATCGAGCGGAACAGCCAGCGCTCCTTGCCGGGGACGATCTGGCGCATCAGCTTCATGCGCCCTTCGGCATAGTGCTGCGGGTCGGCCAGGGCCGGGCAGGCCATGCACTGCAGGTTCTCGCAGTTGGCTTTGCCGGTCGGTTCGGCGGCCTGGCCGGGCAGGCTGAGCAGGGCGAGGGCGGCCGCCAGGCCAAGGGGGAGGAGGGTGTTCATGGGCCAGTCATCCTTGCGTGTGGCACTGCGTCACTCGGTGGGGTCGATGCTGTTGGCCAGGCTCAGGCTGCGGTTGCCCGGCAGCAGCACGTAGCTGTACGAGCGGCCTTTCTTGAGGAACAGCTCGTCGAAGCTGGCCACCTGCTTGTCGGCCACGTAAGCGGCGAAGTCGATCTTGATCTCGTTGACCATGCGCGTGCCGGTCTGGCCGTTACCCAGCGGCTTGACCACCTCGTGCTTGCCGTCGGCGGTGCGCAGCATGGCCTCGGCCGGGGTGAGGTTGTAGAACGCCACCTGGGCCTTCTTCGGCTCGTTGACGTACTGGTCGGCGATCAGCTTGAGTTGCTGGCCGTCATACACCACGGTGCTGGCGGCATTGGCCACCAGGGTGGGTTCGATGGCCTTGGCGCCGATGCCGATCCGGTGGGCGCCGGCGGGCACGAAGCGGTAACCGCTGAGCTGCCCCGGGGCGACTTTCTGCGGGTTGACCTTGCCGCTCAGGGTCACGTCGACACTGCTGGCGGACAGGTTGAGTACACGCACGAACGCAGAGTCGGCCGGGGCCACGGCGTCGTACAGGTCGGCATTGCCTTCGGCGGCGAAGGTGGTGTGGCTGGCAACGGCCAGGGCGAGGGCAGTAAACAACGGCGAAAGCTTCATCGGGTTCTCCTTGAAACGTCAGAAATGCGTGGGCTGGGCGCTGCGGCTGAGCGCGCCGGGGCGGTGGGCAAGCAGGGTACGCAGGGGGAATTCCCAGACCACGGTGTCGATCTGCGGGTTGTTCAACTGGTCACTGGCCAGGAACTGGTTCATCGCCTCGAACGGCCCGCGGGCCTCCACGGCGATGGCCAGCAGGTCACGGTTGAGCGCCTCCTTGAGGAAGCCGACGAAGTTCCAGTCGTCGATCTTGCTGTAGCTGGTGCCCACCAGCAGCAGGCCCTGGTCCTGCTCGGCGAACAGGTCGTCGCTGTCCTGGGTGGCCTTGAGGGTTTCGTACAGGGCGATGGTGCTGGCGCCGAACTGCGGGGCCAGGCGCGCATGGTCAAACTGCAGGTAGTTCATCAGGTCGCCCTTGATGCTTTTCTCGGCAGTCTTGCGCGAGACATACACCTGGTCGCCCAGCAACTGCGGGCGCTGGCGCGCCAGTTCGTAGGCCGACAGCCGTGCGCCGTCCGGGCTCCAGTGGGTGTCGGACTTGAGGAACAGGCCGGGCCCGGCGAGGTTGCGCAGGTAGGCCGCACGCAGGGGCACCACGTCCAGCTGGCGCGCCTGCAGGTCGCCGACGAAGCGGTCGTAGAGGCCAGCCACCCGCGGGTCGAAGGCGCGCTCGGCGTGCTCGGCATAGATGTCCAGCTTCATCGGCAGCGGCAGCAGCACCAGGTGCTTGCCGTGCTCGGCCAGCTGTTGCGCGACCTTGCTGATCTGCGCCAGCTGGCTTTGCAGGTTGGCGTCGAGGTCGTTGGGCACGCGGTATTCCTGGTTGCTGTACAGCCAGCCGTCGTTGCCCAGCACCACGCCCTTGGTGCCTTCGCCGAACAGCTGGAACTGGGCATCGGCCCACAGCTGCACCGACGGCTCGCGCAGGAAGAAGCGCTTGTCGTAGCTCTGCTCGAACTTGCGCAGCAGCTTGCCGTCGACGAACAGGTTCCAGCTGTCGGTCTGGGTGCGGGCAAAGCTCAGCACTGGGGGCAGCGAGTAGACGAACATCGCTGCCAGGGCCAGGGCGAAGACCACACCGTTGGCCTTGCTGGCCGAATTCATTACTGGGTACATGGCATTTCCACTGAACAGTAAGTTGATTCATTGATCGACACGGCCCCCTGTAGGAGAGGGGGGGGGGGGGGGGGGGGGGGGGGGGGGGGGGGGGGGGGAGGGGGGGGGGGGGGGGGGGGGGGGGGGGGGGGGGGGAGGAGGGGGAGCATTGCCCCGCGATCGAGGCGACGCGGTGCATGGCACCGGCTGCGCCAGTGTTCGCGGGGCAAGCCCGCTCCTACAGGGGGCATCTCAAGCCTTGCCCTAGAACTGGAAGTACAGGAACGGCGAGAACGAGTTGGCGGCCAGGCTGCTCAACGCCAGCAGAAAACCGGCCCACAGCAGCAGGCTGTGCAACACCCCGACATGGCGCATGAAGTAGCCGTCCTTGTTGCCGGCGTAGTAGCGCACGTTGTTGATGCCGGCCAGGATCAGCCAGGCGAACGCCACCAGGGCGAAGGCCATGGCCATCTGCGAGGCGCCGAGCACGTACAGCTCCAGCGAGCCGAAACCGTTGACGCCCAGCAGTGCCTGGTAGATGTCCAGGCTGTGGCGCAGGTCCATGGTGAAGAACAGCGGCATGCTCAGCACGATCAGCAGCCCGGTGCGCAGGTTGCGCCACAGGTGGTAGGGCGTGGTGACCTTGGTCGCCAGGTTGTACTTGCGCTCCAGCACCATGCCGATGCCGAAGAACAGCCCCCAGCAGATGAACGCGAAGCTCGCGCCGTGCCACAGCCCCGACAGCAGCATGGTCCAGACCAGCGCCGGCAGGGCGCCGGCCACGCGCTTGCGCACCAGCGGCAGGTACACGTAATCGCGCAGGAAATGCGCCAGGGTCATGTGCCAGCGCGACCAGAACTCGGTGATGCTCTGCGACACATAGGGCTGGTTGAAGTTTTCCGGGAAGCGAAAGCCCATCATCAACGCCAGGCCCAGGGCCATGTGGCTGTAGCCGGCGAAGTCGAAGTACAGCTGCAGGGTCGACACCACCAGGCCGAACCAGGCATCGGCGAACTGCAGGGTGCCTTCGCCGACGAACAGTACGTTGATCGGCGCCAGGCGGTCGGCGATCAGTACTTTCATGATGAAACCGAGCATGAAGCGGCACACGCCCAGCGAGAACAGTTCCAGCGAATGGGTGCGCTGGCGCAGCTGCGGCGCCAGCTGGCTGTAGCGCAGGATCGGCCCGGCCACCAGGTGCGGGAACAGCGCGACGAAGGCGGCGAAGTCGATGAAGCTGCGCGTGGGCGTGGCGTCCTTGCGGTAGATGTCGACGATGTAGCTCAGGGCATGGAACACGTAGAACGAGATGCCCAGCGGCAGGAAGATGTTCTCCAGGGTCCAGGTGTTGATGCCCAGCGGCGCCAGCAGCAAGGCCAGCACTTCGGCGCCGAAATTGGCGTACTTGAAGTAGCCCAGGGTGGCCAGGTTGCCAGCCACGCCCAGCCACAGCAGACGCAGGGCCAGGCGTTTGTCGCCGGCATCCAGGCGCGCCTTGATGCGCAGCCCGAACCAGTAGTTCCAGTAGGTGATGGCGATGAACAGCAGCAAGAAGTCCGGGCGCCACCAGGCGTAGAAGATGTAGCTGGCGGCGACGATCACCAGCGAGCGCCACTGCGGCCGGGCCAGGTAGTAGATGGCCAGGAACAGCGGCAGGTAGAGGAACAGGAATACGTTGGAAGCGAAGATCATGGCCTGGCCCTCGGGTTAGTAGCTGATCACCACGCCGACGCTCAGCTGGTAGTCGTCACCGGTGTTCAGTGCGCTGCCGGCGTTGAGGTAGCTGGCGCTGACCAGGGTGTTGACGTCCAGGTGCTTGCCGTCGAGGGCCACGGGGAACATCTTCCAGTAGTAGTTGAGGTCGATCATCTGCCCCACGTTGTCCCCCTTGCCGTACAGGTCGGCGCCTTGCAGTTGCCGGCGTTGGGCGCGGGCGTCGGCGGCCATGCGGATCGGCAGCTCGCCGTTCTGGTTGCGCAGGTTGAGCTGGGTGACGCGCAGGTCGAGGGCGCTGCGCGGGGTGGGGCGGGTTTCCAGGGCGATGCCGTAGTAGCTGAGGTTGCGCAGGTCCAGGGCGACGAACGAACTGGTCAGGCGGGTGCTGTAGGAACCCTGGCGGGTGATGCGGTCGGACTGGATCGGGTTCAGGCGGAAACCGTCGTTGTCATCGCTCGGCTTGTCGGTCAGGCCGCCGCGCAAGGCCACCCGCGGGGTCCACGGCAGGTTGTCGAAACGCTTGCCCACTTCACCCAGCGCGGCCCAGCCGCGGCTGGAGTGGCCGGTAGTGGTCTGACCGTTGCCATCGGTGTTGTCCATGCGGCCATCGAGCGCCGCCAGTTCCAGGTGGTAGTCGCTCGACCAGGGCAACTTGTCGCCCTTGAAGAACAGGCCGTAGCGCCAGCCCTTGAAGTCGTAGCGGTCGTCGCGGTCGTGGCCGCTGCGGTCGTTCTCCTGCATCAGCCGTATGCCGGCCTGGTTGTGGGTGCTCCAGCGGTAGGCGTACTGGCCCATCAGGTACAGCGTGCGTTCTTCGCTGGCGGCCAGCGAATTGACGTCGGTGTTGTAGTTGTGGAACTTCTGCCCCACCGCGATGAATGCGTCGCTGAAGGTGTCCTGGTAGTTGAAGCGCAGCGACTCCAGGCTGTCGTCCCACCAGAGGCCGTAGTCGTCGTAGAAGCGCTGGCGGCCGAACGACAGCGACAGGCGTGGGTCATCGCCGATCAGGTTGCGCTTGACGTACAGCTCGCGCAGTTCGGCGTACCAGCCTTCGGGCTGCTCGCGTTCGTTGTCGTTGCTCGATTCGTTGGTGATGTTGCTCGATTGACTGGAGTCGTAGTTCAGCCACACGCGGCCATAGACCATCCACTTGGCCCAGCGTTTTTCCGGCGAGTACCAGGCGAACGACGGCTCGTAGCGCAGGCTGTAGAACGTCTCGCGGTCACGGCCGACCTGCGAATCCTCCGGGCCGTAGCCGGTCTGCACGGTGAGCTTGTTGAACACTTCCGAGGTGATCACCGGCTCGCTGCCGTCGGCGCTGGCCACGCGCACCGACGCGTTGCTGTCGGCCTCGGGGCCGGTGATCTCTTCCAGCGCCAGGGCCGCCGGCAACGGTGCCAGGGCCAACAGGGCGCCGAGCAGGGGGTGATGGGCTTTCACAGGGTTGCCTCCTTCAACAGGTCGTTGCGCGCGGCCAGGGCGCGTTCGATTTCATCCTTGGGCAGGGTCTTGTCCAGCCGACGCAGCAGGCCGCGGGCACGGGTTTCGCCAAGGTCCAGGGCGATGCGCGCATAGGTGTAGGCCTTGACCGGGTCGTGGCAGATGGCCCGGCCACGCGAATAGACAGTGGCCATGCGGTACCAGGCGGCGGTCGAACCTTGCTCGGCCTGGGTTTGCCAGATGGCGAGGGCGCGTTCCTGGTCGGGTTGGTCGAGGCCGCCCTTGCTGTACAGGTCGCCCTGCAGCAGGCGGGCGTCGCGGTAGTTGGCGGCGATCAGTTCGTCGATCAGCACCTGGGCCTTTTGCGGGTCGAGGGTCAGCCAGTTGTTGACCATGTACAGCGCGGCATCCAGCGCCTTGGCCCGGGTCGGGTCCTTGGCGCGTACCTGGCCGATCAGCGCCTGGACCTCTTCGGCGTTGTGCTCGGTGGGGTTGGAGATCATGAAGTTGGCCTTGGAGATCAGCGCCGGCAGGTAGCCACGGGCGACGGCGTTGTCCATCCAGCGCTGCACTTCGGCGATGCCGGCGGCGCGCACCTCGTCATTGGCTTTATCGCGGGCCTGCTGTTCAGGCGTGGGGGCGACCTTGGGCCCCATGGCCGTGCCCTGGCGTTGCTCGCGCTCGGCATCCAGTTCGGCGCGCTGCACGCCGTGGATGTTGTCCAGCAGTGCACCGATGCGCTGCACCACCTCCACCGGCAGGCTGGCCATCTGTGGCTCCAGGCTGCGAGCGAAGGCGAGGAAGGCCGGGTCCTGGCGTTCGCCGAGGAAACGGTAGTAACGGTCGATGGCGCGCGGGTCGATGCGTGCGGCCTGCTGGTACCAGCGCTCGGCTGCAGCGAGGTCGCCCTGGCGCTCGGCCACCACGGCGTGGTACAGCTCGGGCCGGCAGTTGAGCAGGCAGCTCTGTTCGTACAGCCCCAGCAGTTGTGCGGCGCGTTCGCCGGGGAACAGCTGCGGGTACACCAGGAACACTTCCAGGCTGGTGCTGGTGCTGCGCGGGTCGAGGTCGTTGGGGTAGCGGGTCAGGGCCTGGCGCATCCAGCCCTGCTGGCTGCGCTGCAGGTTCGGCGTGCGCTCGAGCAGGCGCGCCAGCGAGGCCAGCGCCGGCACCTGGCCCTGGCCATCGGCGAAGGCTTCCTGGTACAGGCGGATGATCTCCTGGCGGCTGGCCCCGTCGTTGCCGGCCAGCACGTCACCGAGCAGTTGCTTGGAGGCCAGGTCGCCGCGTGCGGCGAGCTCGCGCAGGTCGGCGCTGACGTCGGCGCTCGGGTCCTTGTACAGCGCGTAGCGCACCTGTTCCAGGCTCTGCCCGGCGCTGGCGGCACCCAGCCAGGCAAGGCCGAGGCCTGCCAGCAACAGGCGCGGGGCGTTCTTGGGGTTCATGGCCGGCCCTCAGTTGGCGCTGCCGAACGGCAGGCCGAGGTACAGGTCCACCGCCACCGCCTTCTGGTAGGCCGCTGCCGGCAGCGGGCTGTCGGGCAGGATGGTCAGCGCCAGGTTGCGGTTCACTTCATCGGCGCGGGCGTCCACCACCTTGCCGCTGAAGTGCTGGTCTAGGCCGAACACCTGCATGTCCACCGAGCGCACGCGGCTGACATCGGCGAGCTTGTCGAACGGCACGTTGGCGCGCACGAACAGGCCTTGGTCCTTGGGCAGCAGGTGCATCATCGGCGCGGCCTTGTAGCCATAGCCGTCGAGCGGTTGCGTCGGGTACCAGACCAGGCAGTCGCACGGGCTGTTGATCACTGTCTCGATGGTGGCGCGGCCGAGCAGTGCCTGCAGGTCGCCCGGGGCGAGATCCGCCAGGGCTTTCATGTCGGCCGGGCTGGTGAAGCTGGTGGCCAGCTGGGTGGAGATGCTCGCCAGCGGCTGGCCGGCCTGCACCTCGCTGGTGCCGGTGGGCAGCAGGTATTTGACGTAGCCGTTGTCCGGCATGCTGATCAGTTGGGCGTTGCTGGCCACCGTGGCCTGCACCGCCGGTACGCGGAAGAACAGCAGGTAGCCCTTGTACGCGACGAAGCCCAGCGCGGCGATGCCGGCGGCGCTGAACAGCGCGGTGCCGGCCAGCGCCTTGAAGCGGTCGCCCGCCGTGCGCGCGCTGGCCTGCTTGTGCTTGCGCTCCTTGATGTAGTTCTCGCGCTGCAGCACGTTGAACAGGCCGTTGATGTCGGCGATCTCACCCGACAGGTAGGCGCTGATCAGGTAGCGCAGGATGTCGCGCTTCTGTGCGTCGAGGTCGACGAACTGGGCGCCCACCTCCTTGCCGCGCTGGGAAACGATGCGCAGCTTGGCGTCGATCGACAGGTCGACCTGGTTCAGGCGCAACTGGATCGACGCGTCGTACAGCGCGCCGATGCTCAGCGGCGCCTCGTGCAACAGGCCGATGCCGCCCAGCGAGATGTCTGCAAGCTGGGCCTCGAACGGCTCTCGGCCGTTGCCGGCCAGGCGCACCCGGGCGTTCATGCGGGTGCGCACGTACTGACGTTCGTCGATCGCTTCGTGGACGATGTTGGCCGGGGCCGTGGGGGTATTCGAGCTACTCATGTGCAGGCGCCTTTCCTTAACGTTGCGTGAGTTCAAGCAGTACGGTGATAACCCCGAAGAAAATGGCGATGGAGGAGCACAGCATCGCCTTCGAGGACCAGCGGTTGAGGCGGGCGTCGAAGCCGACGCTGCCGGTGGCCAGGGTGGTCTTCTGCCGCGTCCAGCTTTGCTGGTCCATGTGGAACATCGCGTAGACCTTCATCAGCGAACCGACGATCTGGTTGTAATAGAGAACGAAGGGGTACATCGGGCTGACCGGGTGCCCGGCGAAGACGAACAGCAGCGTCACCAGGCTGCGCGAGATCAGCACCCAGAACAGGTACACCAGCAGGTACTGGATGCCGAACACCAGGCCGGCCACCAGCGAGGCGGTCAGGCCCATCAGGCAGGTCCACATCGACACGCGCTGGTCGAGCAGCACGTACAGGGTGAACAACCCCAGGCGTGCGCGGCCGAGCAGGGCGGTGGCGCGAAAGTTCTGCCGCAGCGAGTTGCCGTACCAGCGGAACATCAACTGGCGGGTGGCGACCCAGAAGCTGTCGCTGGGCGGGTGCTCGACGGTCAGGGTGTGGCTGTCGGGCACGTAGAAGGTGTCCCAGCCGGCGCGCATCAGGCTCAGCCAGCTTGACTTGTCATCGCCGGTGAGGAACTGGAAGCGGCCCAGGCGCCAGTGTTCGAGAAAGTCCGCTTCGACATCGCGGATGAACGCGGGGTCGGTCATCACGCTGGCGCGGAAGAACGACAGCCGCCCGGTGAGGGTCAGCACCCGGTGCGACAGGGCCATCGAGCACATGTTGATGTGGCGCTGGACGAAGCGCATCGAGTGCCACTGGCGCATCCAGCGGCTGCCTTCGACCTCGCAGAATTCGTTGGTGGTCAGGCCGCCGACGTTGGGCAGCAGGGCGAACAGCTTGACTGCCCGCTCGACGCAGCCGGGCAGCATCATGGTGTCGCCATCGACCACGCCGACCACCGCGTCCTCCAGCGGCATCTGCCGTGACAGGGCGCGGAAGGCATGGGCCAGGCCATCGCGTTTGCCGGTGCCGCGGGCGCGCACGATCACCAGGTCGATGTCGTCGCGGCCCTGCACTTCGTTGCGCATGATGTCCTTGATGAACTGCTCGTCGCCTTTCTCGACGATCGAGGCGATCACCGTGCACGGCACGTTCAGCCGCTGCACCTCCTGGAACACCGACTGGTACACCTTGAAGGTGGTGTGGGTGGGGATGCGAAAGCTGGTGACCACCATGAACATGTGCGCGGGCAGCGCTGCATCGCCCATGCGCTCGACCTGGCGGCGCAGGCGCGGGAACACCCAGTGCAGGAACCACATGCCGCGCAGGTAGTGGAGGATGGCGTTGCCGTAGCGCCACATGCCCAGGGTGCCGATGATGAAAATGAACAGGTGGTGGTTGGGGTCCAGGTACTGCGGCGCGACCATCTGCGAGGCCAGCGCGATCAGCCCGGCAAGCAGCGCCCAGGCGCAGAAGCTGGCGGCCGCGCGCATGTACCCCGGGGCCGCGAAGGGCCGCTGTTGCTGTCGTTCCATGTCGCTGTTGCTCCTGTGTGCGGGTGCACGCCGCAAACGACAGGCAAGAGCGGCGGCGGGGGGGCATGGGTTACCAGCAGATGACGTGGTGCCGGGCGTTGCTGGTGCCGGCCATGAACCCGACCAGGTCGACCACCTGCTTGCCGTGGCCCGCTTCCAGGGCCCGGGCGAAGCGCTCGTCGTTGTTGCCCAGCACGATCACCTCGGCCTCGTCGATCACCTGGTCGAGGTCGCTGCGCAGCAGGCTGCTGACGTGCGGGATCTGTTGCTCGATGTACTGGCGGTTGGCGCCGAAGCTGCGGGCATAGTCGACGTTGGCGTCGAAGATGCTCAGCTGGTAGCCCTTGCCGATCAGTTGTTCGGCAAGGGTCAGCAGCGGGCTTTCGCGCAGGTCGTCGCTGCCGGCCTTGAAGGCCAGCCCGAGCAGGGCGATCCGGCGTTTGCCGTGGCGTGTCACCAGGTTGAAGGCGTGTTCCACCTGCTGGCGGTTGCTGGCCATGAGCGAGGCCAGCAGCGGGTGTGCGACATCCAGCTGGCCGGCGCGGTAGGTGAGGGCGCGCACATCCTTGGGCAGGCACGAGCCGCCGAAGGCGAAGCCTGGGCGCAGGTAGTAACGCGACAGGTTGAGTTTGTAGTCCTGGCAGACCACGTCCATCACCTCGCGGCCATCGACGCCCGAGGCCTTGGCGATGTTGCCGATCTCGTTGGCGAAGCTGACCTTGGTCGCAT
Source organism: Pseudomonas sp. GZD-209 (assembly GCF_049310485.1). Lineage (NCBI taxonomy): Bacteria > Pseudomonadati > Pseudomonadota > Gammaproteobacteria > Pseudomonadales > Pseudomonadaceae > Pseudomonas > Pseudomonas sp. GZD-209. The sequence continues at coordinate 103,097 of NZ_JBMOWQ010000052.1, read as the reverse complement.
GCCAGACGTTGCAGGTGTACTTGATCAGCTCGGCGACCTCGATCGACTTGCGGATCACCGGGGCGTCGAGGCCCTGGTACAGCGACTCGAGCAGGTCGCCCGACTGGCGATCGAGCTCGCCGATCACGGTCATGGCCGGGAAGTCGTAGTCCTGGATGGCGGTGCTCTCGCGCAGGAACTCAGGGTTCACTGCCACGCCGAAGTCGACCCCGGCCTGCTTGCCCGAGGCTTTTTCCAGGGTCGGGATCACCAGGTGCTTGAGCGTGCCGGGCAGTACCGTGCTGCGCACTACCACGGTATGGCGGCTGCCCTTGTCGCGCAGGGCGGTGCCGATTTCCTGGCAGACCGCTGCCATGTACTTGAGGTCCAGGTCGCCGTTGGCTTTGCTCGGGGTGCCCACGCACAGCAGCGACAGATCGCTGGCGAGGATCGCCGCCTGCACGTCGGTGGTGCCCCGCAGGCGGCCTTGGCGCACGCCGTCGAGCAGCAGTTGTTCCAGGCCCGGCTCGACGATCGGCGAGCGGCCCTGGTTGATCATGTCGATCTTTGCCTGGGCGATGTCGACGCCCAGCACATGATGCCCGCGGGCCGACAGGCACCCGGCGCATACCGCCCCCACATAACCCAGTCCGAAGATGCTGATGTTCATAGATCCCTCTCCCCAGGCACGGCGCAAGGCCGGCCGAGATACACCGTTCATTAAGTTGTCGTACGTGGCAGACGCGCAGAAATATGCTGCGCTCAAAGGAGGCGAAGCAGGTTGTTTCTTGGTGGTCTATTTACATCCTAAGGATATTTTTATTGGCACGGCAAGCGTTGATGTTCTGTTGTTTTTAAATAATTTAAAACTTCATTGTTAAAGTTTAAAAACCGTTATAAATCAATGATTTAAAGTTTGATGTAAGTTAGGCGTCAAAAAAATGATTGCCTTGTTCGTGTCGATAAAATGGCGTCAAGGTTGCCGTTTTTCCTGTGTTTTCTGCTGTTTTCATGGCTGGCCTTTGCTGTTTTCGCTGTGTTTTCTCATGTTTTTTTCGAACTTTTTATTGTGCGCGGAGCGCTGTCGGCAGGCACTTTCAATGGGGCTGCGCAAAATACCCGGCACTGACGGCTTGCCATGATTGGATCCAATTGGCATAGTGCCGGGCGAATGCATACGCATTCACTCGGGTGCTGGATGCACCTGTTCTGGAATGATGCAGAGGAGGCAAGTAGATGAACGGATTCGGCCCGCGGCTCAGAGAAGAGCGCGAGCGCCTGGGGCTTACCCAGCGTGTTTTTGGTGACATTGGCGGCGTCGAGCCCAATGCCCAGGGCAAATATGAAAGTGGCGAGCGCACCCCGCGCATGGACTACCTTGCTGCCGTGGCGGCCAAAGGTGTCGATGCCTTGTATGTGCTGACCGGCGTGCACACCCCCGCACCGCTGGACTGCCTGACCGCTGACGAAGACCGTCTGCTGGGCGCTTTCCGGCGTATGCCCGTGGCCGACCAGGCCGCCGTCTGGCACCTGTTGCACCGCCTGGCGGGCGAGGTGGGCGGCGTTGAACGGGTGCCGATGCGTCGTCCGGAATACCAGGCGTTTTTTCAGGACGGTTTGCGCTAGGTTGCTTGTGAAAAATTTTGTTAAGGTGGCGGGATCCAATCGCCCCACTAATGAGGTGTCTGCTTGATTAGGGTCCTGGTGGTCGACGATCACGATCTGGTGCGTACCGGCATTACGCGCATGCTGGCCGACATCGATGGCCTGCAAGTGGTGGGGGAGGCGGACTCGGGTGAGTCCGCCCTCAAGCTTGCCCGCGAGCTCAAGCCGGACGTGGTTCTGATGGACGTGAAAATGCCAGGGATCGGCGGCCTTGAAGCAACCCGCAAATTGTTGCGCAGCCAGCCGGACACCAAAGTGGTGGCGGTAACCGTGTGCGAGGAAGACCCGTTCCCCACTCGTCTGATGCAGGCGGGTGCCGCCGGCTACCTGACCAAGGGCGCCGGGCTCGACGAAATGGTCCAGGCCATCCGCCTGGCGTTTGCCGGCCAGCGCTACATCAGCCCGCAGATTGCCCAGCAACTGGCGCTCAAGTCGTTCCAGCCCCAGGGCTCGCCGTTCGATACGCTGTCAGAGCGGGAAATCCAGATCGCCCTGATGATCGTCGGTTGCCAGAAAGTGCAGATCATCTCTGACAAGTTGTGTCTGTCCCCCAAGACCGTCAATACTTACCGTTATCGAATCTTCGAAAAACTCTCGGTTACCAGCGACGTCGAACTGACCTTGCTGGCCGTTCGCCACGGTATGGTCGACGCAAGTCTTTAAACACACCCATGTCACAACCTTTTGATGCCAGCGCGTTCCTGGCGACCTGCAGTGGTCGCCCGGGCGTGTACCAGATGTTCGACAGCGAGGCGCGGCTGCTCTACGTGGGCAAGGCCAAGAACCTCAAGAAGCGTTTGGCCAGCTATTTCCGCAAGACCGGCCTGGCGCCCAAGACTGCCGCACTGGTGGGGCGCATCGCCCAGGTCGAGACCACCATCACCGCCAATGAGACCGAAGCGCTGCTGCTTGAGCAGACGCTGATCAAGGAGTGGCGGCCGCCTTACAACATCCTGCTGCGCGACGATAAGTCCTACCCCTATGTATTCCTCTCCGACGGTGAATTCCCGCGCCTGGGCATCCACCGTGGCGCCAAGAAAGCCAAGGGCCGCTACTTCGGCCCTTACCCCAGCGCCGGCGCCATTCGCGAAAGCCTGAGCCTGTTGCAGAAGGCCTTCTCGGTGCGCCAGTGCGAGGACAGCTATTACGCCAACCGCACCCGGCCCTGCCTGCAGTACCAGATCAAACGCTGCAAGGCGCCTTGCGTGGGCCTGGTCGAGCCGGCCGAGTATGCCGAAGACGTGCGGCACTCGGTGATGTTCCTCGAAGGGCGCAGCCAGCAACTGGGCAACGAGCTCAATGCCGAGATGGAAAAGGCCGCCATGGTCCTGAACTTCGAAAAGGCCGCCGAGCTGCGTGACCAGATCGCGCTGCTGCGCCGGGTCCAGGACCAGCAGTACATGGAAGGCGGCTCCGGCGACGTGGATGTGGTGGCGGCCTTCGTCAACCCCGGCGGCGCCTGCGTGCACCTGATCAGCGTGCGCGGCGGGCGGGTGCTGGGCAGCAAGAACTTCTTCCCCCAGGTGGGCATCGAGGAGGAGGTGGCCGAGGTCATGGCCGCGTTCCTTTCCCAGTACTACCTGGGCAATGCCGAACGCGAACTGCCGGGCGAGCTGATCGTCAATGTGGTGCACGAGGATTTCGCGGCAATCAGTGAGGCCGTACAGACCCTGCGCGGCCGCGAGCTGAGCATCAGCCACCGGGTGCGCGGCACCCGCGCGCGCTGGCAGCAGTTGGCGGTGACCAACGCCGAACAAGCGCTCAATGCCCGCCTGGCCAACCGCCAGCACATGGCCGCGCGCTTCGAGGCTTTGGCCCAGGTGCTGGACCTGGATGAAGTCCCGCAGCGCCTGGAGTGCTACGACATCAGCCATTCCAGCGGCGAGGCCACCGTGGCCTCGTGCGTGGTGTTCGGCCCCGAAGGCCCGCTCAAGTCCGACTACCGCCGCTTCAACATCGAAGGCGTCACCGCCGGCGACGACTACGCCGCCATGCACCAGGCCCTGTTGCGCCGCTACGGGCGCATCAAGGACGGTGAGGGCAAGCTGCCCGACGTGCTGCTGGTGGACGGCGGCAAGGGCCAGTTGAACATGGCCCGCGACGTGATGCAGGAACTGGGCTTCGCCGACCTCACCCTGCTCGGCGTGGCCAAGGGCGTGACCCGCAAGGCCGGTTTCGAAACCCTGTACCTGAACGACGTGGCCCACGAGTTCACCCTCAAGGGCGACAACCCGGCGCTGCACCTGATCCAGCAGATCCGCGACGAAGCCCACCGTTTCGCCATCACCGGCCACCGCGCCAGGCGCGGCAAGGCCCGACGCACCTCCAGCCTGGAAGACGTGGCCGGGGTCGGGCCCAAGCGCCGGCGCGAGCTGCTGAAACATTTCGGCGGCCTGCAGGAGCTCAACCGCGCCAGTATCGACGAGATCGCCAAGGCCCCCGGCATCAGTAAAAAGCTTGCCGAGTCGATTTATGCCAGCCTGCATAGCGAGTAGAATGCCGGGCTCAACTCGCAGCCAGTCGTACCGATGAATATTCCAAACCTGCTCACCGTTCTACGCGTCCTGCTCATTCCGATCTTCATCCTGCTGTTCTATGTGCCCTATCACTGGAGCTACATGGCCGCCAGCACGGTGTTCGCCATCGCCGCCGCCACCGACTGGCTGGACGGCTACCTGGCCCGTCGGCTGCAGCAGAGCACACCGTTCGGCGCCTTCCTCGACCCGGTGGCGGACAAGCTGATGGTTGCCGTGGCGCTGGTGCTGCTGGTGCAGGTGCACGCCAACTTCTGGCTCACGCTGCCGGCGGCGGTGATCATCGGCCGCGAGATCGTGGTTTCGGCGCTGCGCGAGTGGATGGCCGAGCTGGGGGCGAGGGCGCATGTGGCGGTGTCCAGCCTGGGCAAATGGAAAACCGCCGCGCAGATGCTGGCGCTGGTGATCCTGCTGGGCAACCCGCCGGCCATGACCTTCTGGGTGGCGCTGGGCTACGGCCTGCTGCTGGTGGCCGCCGGCCTGACCCTGTGGTCGATGGTGCACTACCTGGTCGCCGCCTGGCCGCACCTGCGCGAAGGTTCTGAGCAGAAATAAAACTTTTTTGAATCAAGGGGTTGACGCCGTTCTACAAATCGCTAGAATGGCCCCCATCACGACGCGGGAATAGCTCAGTTGGTAGAGCACGACCTTGCCAAGGTCGGGGTCGCGAGTTCGAGTCTCGTTTCCCGCTCCAAATATAGATCTACAGGGTTCCACGGAAGTCTGTAAGTCGTCGAAGAAAGGGCCGAAAGGCCCTTTTTTCGTTCCTGCGCAAAAGTACCGCAAACCTGCAGAATCCGGACCTTTCACGTCCGCGATCGAGCACTGTCCGCAGATCAGAACCCTTCCAGCACGATCTTCCCGCGTGCCTTGCCACTTTCGATCATGGCGTGAGCGCGCTTGAGGTGCTCGGCGCTGATCGTGCCGTAGTGCTCGCCCAGGGTCGTCTTGAGCACGCCATCATCGACCAGCTGCGCAACGCGATCGAGCAACTGGTGCTGCTTGATCATGTCCTCGGTCTTGTACAGCGAACGGGTGAACATGAGCTCCCAGTGCAGCGAAAGCGACTTGCGCTTGAGCGCCATCACATCGAGCTGCAGCGGGTCGTCGATCAATGCCAGCTTGCCTTGTGGGCGAAGCACTTCCACCAGTTGCGGCAGGTAGGTGTCGGTGTGGGTCAGGCTGATGACGTAGTCGATCTGGTTCAGCTTGAGCGCCTCCAGCTGAAGCGCGAGCGATGCGCTGTGATCGATGACATGGTGGGCGCCCAGGTCCTTGACCCACGCCTGGGTCTCAGGCCTTGACGCTGTGCCGATCACCGTCAACTGCGTGAGTTTGCTGGCGAGCTGGACCAGGATCGAGCCCACCCCGCCGGCAGCCCCGACCACCAGCAGGCACTGGCCCTTGCCACCGTTTTCCTCGACGCCCAGGCGGTCGAACAGCAGCTCCCACGCGGTAATCGAGGTCAAGGGCAGGGCGGCTGCGCTGGCGTTGTCGAGGCTGCGGGGCTTGTGCCCGACGATGCGCTCATCGACAACGTGGAACTCGCTGTAGCTGCCAGGGCGGTCGATGGCCCCGGCGTAGAACACTTCATCACCCGGCTGGAACAATGTCACTTGTTCGCCGACCTCACGGACGACACCAACGGCATCCCAGCCCAGCACTTGCGGGTGTTCACCCCCGCGGCTGGCGCGGATCTTGGTATCGACCGGGTTGACGGCGATGGCCTGGACTTCGACCAGCAGGTCCCGTGCACCGGGTTTTGGCTTGGGCAGTTCCGCGTCGTACAGCGATTGCGGATCCTGGATCGGCAAAGCGGGTTGGGTGTAAACGACGGCCTTCATTGGCGCTTCCTCTAGGGCGTTGGAAAGTGTGGGGCAGGCGCTGGGCGCCGATTCAGACGATAAACAGCCTGAAAGGCGCAAGACGTGGTTGCCCGCAGTGAAATTGATTTGAAGCGTTGCGGTCGGGCGCTTCACATGGCCACGCCTTGCCGGGCAGTGCGAGCAGCGGCAGGGGCCTGGCCATGAGGTGAGTCATGTAGCGCTCTCCTTCGAAGGGATCACTTGGCACTGTAGCGCGGGGCGAGCCGGTTGCTGGACAGCTTGTCGAACAGGGCCTGGCGGCTGGCCTGGTACTGGTTGAAGGCTTGCAGGTCGTGCAGCGACGGCAGGGAGATCAGCACGCCGTTGTCGAAGTCCTGCAGCGCGCCGTCCACCAGGTCCTCGGCCGACATGACGATGTCGGGGTCGAGGTTCTCCACCGGCAAGCCGCCGATCTGCCAGAAGTCGGTCGCGGTGGCCCCAGGCAATACCGCCTGGACCTGCACGCCCTTGCCCGCCAGTTCCTGGTTCAGCGCCTGGGTAAACGCCGTGACATAGGCCTTGCTGCCGCCGTACACGCCGTTGAGCAACTCTGGCGCCAGGCTGACGATGGACGAGATGTTGATGACGGCGCCTTGCTCGCGGGCGGCGAAACCAGGCACCGCCGCGTAGGTGAGGCGGGTGAGGGCGGTGACGTTGAGGCTGATCATCTCGGCCATGCGCTCGACGTCGCTCTCCAGCAGGCTGGTGTGGGTGCCGATGCCCGCGTTGTTCACCAGCACGTTGATGCTGGCATCTTCGCGCAGCTTGCGCTCGACCCTGGCCAGGTCGTCGGGGTTGGCAAGGTCCGCCGGAAACACTTCGACGTTCTGCCGGGTTTCGCTGGTGAGCCGGGCGGCGAGGGCGTTCAGCCGCTCGCGGTTGCGCGCCACCAGCACCAGGTCGTAGCCGCGGCGGGCCAGGCGCTCTGCGTAGATCGAACCGATGCCGGAGGAAGCGCCTGTGATGAGCGCGGTGCCTTTGAATTGCTGCGTCATGGTGATGCTCCGTTGCTGGGGTGTGGTGCCATGATGCAGAATGCGGTCTGTGTCTTAAATGACGCATAGGGTAAGGTTTAAGGACATAAACCAGAGGAGCTTCACGATGCACCGGGTCGGCTACCTGATTACCGAAGGCTTCCAGGTCATGTCCCTGGCGACGCAAGCCGTGTTCGAGTTCGCCAACATCGTGGCGGGCGAAACGGTGTACCGGATCCAGAACTTCTCCATCGATGGCGGTACGGTGCGCTCCTCCCTGGGGATGTACATCGACACGCTGCCCCTCGGCGCGCCGGGCCTGGCCGACACCTGGATGGTCACCGGTACGCTGACGCCACTGACACCCCCCGAAGATGCGGTGCTGGCCAGCGTGCGTGGCTTCGTCGACGGTGCGCGCCGCACCGCCGGCCTGTGCACCGGCTGCTTCGTGCTGGCTCAGGCCGGCGTGCTGGACGGCCGGCGCGCAACCACCCACTGGGCTTACGCGCCCAAGCTGCGCGAGCTGTACCCGCAGGTGGACGTGGAGGAAGACCGGATTTTCATCGTTGATGGCCCGATCTGGACCTCCGCCGGCATGACCGCTGCCCTGGACATGGCGTTGGGCATGGTCGAGAAGGACCTGGGGGCCGAGCTGGCCCGCTCGGTGGCGCACAAGCTGGTCATGCACCAGCGCCGTTCCGGCGGGCAATCCCAGCATTCCGAGCTGCTGTCGCTGTCGCCCAAATCGGACCGCATCCAGAGCGCGCTGGACTACGCCCGCAAGCACCTCAGCCGGCCGCTGAGCGTGGAAGAGCTTGCCGAGGTCGCGCACTTGAGCGCCCGGCAATTCACCCGTGTGTTTACCGCCGAAACTGGCCAATCACCGGCCAAGGCCGTGGAAAGCCTGCGCCTGGAAGCCGCGCGGGTGATGATCGAGCAGAGCCGGCACAGCCTGGATGTGGTGGCCAGGGAAACCGGCTTCCGGGACCGCCGGCACATGCGCGAGGTGTTCATGCGCGGATTCGGCGTGCCGCCGCAGGCGGTACGCCGGGACGCACGGCGCGTAGTGACCGGCTGACGCGTAGCCGGCAGGTGCGCGCGGCGCTGTACCCCGGCGCACGGCCCCTCACGCAGGCTTCGGCGCAAAGCGCAGGATCAGGCAGCCGATCACCGCCGACAGCAACGACCCCAACAGGATGCCGATCTTCGCCGCGTCGACTGTCTCCGGCTGGCCCGGGAACGCCAGTTCACCGATGAACAGGCTCATGGTGAAACCGATGCCGCAGAGCATGGCCACGCCGTAGATCTGCAACCAGCTGGCGCCCTGGGGCTTGCTGGCAAGGCCGGTCCTGACCGCCAGCAGCACGCCGCCGAACACGCCGAGCTGTTTGCCCAGCAGCAGGCCCAGGGCAATCGCCAGGGGCAGCGGAGCGAAGAGCTCGGCCAGCCCCAGGTTGCCGAAGGACACACCGGCATTGGCAAAGCCGAACGCCGGCACGATCAGGAACGCCACCCACGGCGCCAGCGCATGCTCGAGCCGCAGCAACGGGCTGGCCCCGAGCGGTTGGCCTGCGCCAGCGTTGTAGGGGATCAGCAACGCACCGACCACACCGGCGATGGTGGCATGCACCCCTGACAGCAGGGTGAAGTACCACAGCGCGACGATGGCCAGCAGGTACGGCCACAACGCGACCACGCGCAGGCGGTTCAAGGTCAGCAGCAAGGCCACCACAGCGCCGGCGCCGGCCAGCGCCAGCAGGTCGATGGACGAGGTGTAAAACACCGCGATGATCGCCACTGCGCCCATGTCATCGATGATCGCCACCGACACCAGCATCACTTTCAGCGAAAGCGGCGCATGGCGGCCGAGCAGTGCCAGGGCGCCGACGGCGAAGGCGATGTCGGTGGCGGCGGGGATCGCCCAGCCGCTGGCCAGCCCTGGCTGGCCGTTCGACACCGCCAGGTAGATAAGTGCCGGCGCCGCCATACCCATCAGCGCCGGCAAGGCCGGCAGGCGGCGTTGCTCCCAGCTGGCCAGGCGACCGTCGACCAGTTCGCGCTTGATTTCCAGGCCCACCAGCAGGAAGAACACAGCCATCAGGCCGTCATTGACCCAGTGGTGGACGGTCATCGGGCCGAGCTTGTCGGTCAGGGTGGGGCCTACCTGCCAGTGCAGCAGGTGCTGGTAGGCATCGACGCCGGGGCTGTTGGCCAGAATGATCGCGAGGGCGGCGGTGATCATCAGCAGGACGCCGCCGGCCGCTTCGCTGGTCAGTAGGCGGCGCAGCACGGAGCGCTGCTGGAGGGCGGTGAGAGGTGCATTCATGCGCGGTTCCTCGTTCATGGCGTCGCCCTCGCCAGGGCAGGGGCGCGGCGAACGACGGGCACGGCGAGGTGCTGGCTCCGAAGACTACGGGCCACTGCGGCGATGGACGAGAAGAAGGATGGGTAAAACGGCGCGAAACCCCATGCCGTGCAGGCACGGAACGGGACAGGCCATAGGGAATGCTGGCATGCGTGCAACATGGACGAATCTCACGGAAAACAAATGAATGTTCTCCGTATTCGGGAAGGCTCCCGGGCGCACGCAGCACACGCCAGGCGCGCATTTTAGCGATGCCGGTGACGCTCTGCGTCAGGCAATTGCATCGGAATGTTGCAAACAGCGGATGGCTGGCCAGGCTCATGCACGGCGTGGCGCCATGCAGCATTACCGCCACCGTACGCCGCCTGGCTGATTGGCTGGCACCTGTTCTTCCCACCACAGGTGCCCCATGACCGATTTCCCAGACGACTCCATCGATACGCTGATCGCCCGGCAACTACCCGCCTGGTTGACCGGCGCCACGGCTGAGCAGCAGGCACGCCTGCGGGCCGCCTTGCTGGCCCAGGAACAGGCCCAGGCCCGCTTGCGTCGGCGCTTGCAGGCTATCGAGCCGCTTGAGGCTTTTGCCGAGCGGTTGCTGACCGACCGCCTGCATCAGCTGGTCGGCAAGCGCCTGGATGTGCGCCGCAGCCAGTTGCGGCGTGTGGCGCTGTTGCCTGAGCCGCATCCGATACCGGGCCGTAAGCCCTTGCGCTATCACCGCCTGGAGTCGCGCCAGCCCCTCTTGAGTGCGGCGCTGCACAACTTTGCAGCGGACGAGCAGTTCTCCTCGCACAGTGATGTGCTCGATGCCACAGGCTCGCCATTGGCACTGAGCCCCGCCGAATTCGCACGGGTTTGCCGCGAGCTCGATCCTGGCGCGCAGTATCAGGCCCATCTGCGTGCCGGCTTGGCAGATGATCAGGCCGGTATATCGGCCCAAGCGCTGTTCGCCGAGGTGCTCAAGGCCAATCTGCAGGCCGCTGTGTGCCTTGAGCACCTGCGTGGACGGCTGGGCGACACCGCCCTGGCGCACTGGGCGTCAGTGCACGAGCCAGGCGAATCTCAGCTTGAACTGCACGAGCTTCACCTGCTGGGCAAGCGTGTCATTGGCTTGGCCATCGTTGAGGTGCGCCGGGCAGGCGTGTTCGAGGGTGTCCTCAGCTGGATCGCCGATGATCCGCTGAGCCCGTGCACCTGGCACCCCTCGTGGACCGCGCTGTATACCGCCTTGGCGGGACGCCTGGCCAATCCCGCTTACCGCTCGTTCTTCAATCGTTTCATCGCCGAACGTGACCGGGTTGCCTTCGACCGTGCGTTGCTCGCGGCCCTGGCCACCGCCGGCCCGCTCACGCCTGCCGAGCTGGACGGGCGCCACACCGCGAGCGAAGGGGATCTGTTCGAGTATCTGGCGGCAGGCCAGCTTGGCAAGTTGCTCGATGATGCTCGGCTACTGGCGGTTCCTACAGGCGATGTAGACCGCGCCGCGCGTGATCGCCGGATACGCGAGTACGCCGAAGCGGGCCTGGACCTGCTGGGGGTGGCCAGCCTGTTCGTGCCAGCGCTGGGTGTCGTGATGCTGGGGGTGACCGCCGTGCAGCTCACCCAGGATATCTACCAAGGCTATGAAAACTGGCAAGTGGGCGACCGTGCTGGCGCACTGGAGCATCTGTTCGATGTCGCAGGGCTGATCGCGGGCGGCCTCGCCGTGGGGGCCGTCGGTCACGTGCTCGGCAAGCTCCTGCCGCGTCGCCCGTTCGTCGATGGCCTGTCGCCGGTACTGACGCCCTCGCAGGGGTTGAGGTTGTCGAGCTTGCAGCATGAACTCGAAGCCGCACGCCATGGGCCGGCGCCGGGGCCACTGCTGCGTAGCCTGGGCGCCGAGCTGGGTTCGCTGGCTGATGCGCAAGCGGATGCCGTGTTGCAGGACACGGGGCTGCGCACCGATCAACTGCGTCGGCTGGCCCTGGAAGGCTCTGCAGCGCCGTCGCTGCTGCTCGATGCCTTGGCCCGCCTGCGTTTGCAGCAGCGTTTCCCGGCGCTGCAAGGCGAGGCGTTCGAGCTGCAACTGCGGGCGCATGAAGCCGAGCCGGACGCCATCGAACAGCTACTGCTGCGCGACTTCCCCGGCCTGACACAGCGGGCGGCGGCGGAGGTTGTGCGCAATGCTTCTGGCGCGCAGCTGGCGAGCCTGCTCGAAACACGGCGGGTTCCTCTGGCGCTTGCCGAGCAGGCGCGCTGGCTGCTGCGCGACGGGCGACTGAACCGAGCCTGCGCGGCGTTGCGGGCCGGGGTGCCAGGTGCGGATGCTGAGCGGCTGGCCTTGACGATGCTCGAGGACCTGGCACCTGTGGACCCGTCAGTGCGCATCGAAATACGCGATGCGAGCGTCAGTGGAAACCTGCTGGCCCATGCGGGAGCCCCCGAGGCTGGGCAACTCCAGTTGATCGTGCGGGGTGAGCGCGGCTATCGCTGCTTTGATCAGGACGCCGCGCCGCTGCCGGCGTCGCAAGAAACCGACGATCTTGGCCAGGCCCTCTGGCACTGGCTCGACAGCGACCAGCGGGGGCAACTGTGCAGCCCCGGGGAGGTGCTCGATGCGCTGGCGCGGCACGCCGCCAAGCATCGCGGGCTGGCGGCCCGGGGTATCGGCCTGGCGTCGGTCGGGGCCGGCCTGCGCCCGCCCATGAGGCTTGGCGACGGGCGCCTTGGCTACCTGCTGAGCGGTCGCGGCGAAAGCGCCCGGCAAGCCTGGATGCGCGGTGTGCGACAGGTATTCCCGACACTGGACGATGCCGAGCTGCAAGCGTATCGGGCCAGTCTGCGCCAGCGGGGTGTCGACCTGTGGCAGCAGGTGGCCGAACTGCGGCGGCAACTCGATGCCCTCAGGGCCGCGCTCGACGGCTGGAGCCGCGAGCCTGTGGGCGCTGCGCGCATGCTGCGCCGGCGCCGCGTCGGCGAGATCATCCGCCGCTGCTGGCGGCGCAAGTCGTCGACAGCCGCGCAAGCCGGGCATCGCTTGTCGCTGGACGGCGAGGTGATTGGCGGCCTGCCGGTGTTGCCAGAGGGCGTGACCTTCGAGCACATCACCGAGCTGACCCTGCGACACATGGCGCTGGACGCCTTGCCGGCAGGCTTTCTCGGGCATTTTCCCAACCTGCGCCTGCTGAACCTGCGGCACAACTCGCTGACGACATTCCCCGAGGGGCTTGGCGAGCTGCAGCAGTTGGAGGATCTGCGCCTGGGTGACAACCGCATCGTCCTGGATCAGGCGGGCAATCGGCGCCTCGAGGGGCTGGCCAGCCTGCGTCGTCTGGACTTGAGCCTCAATCCCCTGGGGCTCCAGCCCGCGTTGGGTGGCTTGCACAGGCTGCGGGAGTACTCGCTGCGCGGTTGCGCGTTGCCGGCGATGCCCGGCCCGGCAGGTCGTCCTGCGTTGCTGGAAGGCGCCGATTACCGTGGCAACCGCATCCAGAGCCTGAATGACGAGTTGCTTAGCTTGCCGCGTCAACGTCTGCAGCGTCTTGCCCTGCATGACAATCCGTTGCAGCCGGGTAGCGCCCGGCGCCTGTCCGAGGCCTTGCAGGCACCTGAGTCAGAGCAACGGCTGCATGCCGAAGCCGACTCTGCGGTGCGCGACCGCTGGCTGGGCGAGCTTTCCGGGGCCGAGCGGGCGGCGAGCCTGGGCCGCTGGGAGCGTTTGCGTGTGGCGCCTGGCTCGGATGACTTCTTTCGTCTGCTGGCGGACCTTGCTCATTCGCTGGAGTTTCGCCGCAGGCCCACGTCATTGAGGGCGCGGGTCTGGCAGATCGTCAGGCGTTGCGAGCAGAACGGGCAGATCCGCCAGGCGGTCTTTCATCAGGCCGCTGGCCCACGCAGCTGTGCCGATCAGGTGTTGCTGATCCTCGCGGCCCTGGAAGTGCGCGTACGCATCACGGTGCGCACGGCCGGTCGTGACCGGGCAACTGCCGAGCGGGAGCTGTTGCAGGAGGGCAGGGCCTTGTTCCGTCTCGATCAGGTGCAACGTATCGCCAGCACGCATTATCAGGACGCCGAGCGTGCCTGGCGCAGCCTGCCGGGCGCTGCCAGGCACGAGGCACCGGATGACGTCGAGGTGTTCCTGGCCTATCGGACCCGTCTTGCACAACGGCTCGGCTTGCCCGATCAGCCGCAGGCCATGCTTTACGAGCAGAGCAGCGGAGTCAGCGCTGCACAGATCGACCAGGCGTTGCACGCGGTGCTGGCTGCGCAAACGCCGCAGGCACTGAGCGAGTCGTTGCTGGGCAGGGAATTCTGGACAGCACACTTGCGCGCGCAGTACGCCGAGCGTTTCGACGAGGTCAGCGCGCCGTTCCACGCGCGCCTGGAACAGCTTTGGCACGAGGCCGCAAACGGGCCGGAGCAGGCTTACCTGGAGGCGATCGAGCCGGTCGTGCGCGAGCATGAGGCCGCCCAGACGGTGTTGCTTCGCCAACTGACCGACGCGGCGGTTGCCAGCAGTATGTAGCGCACGGGATCGAGGGCGGGGTGATGTCCTGTTGCCTTTTGCAGTCATGCAGAGGACATCATGTCGCATTCAATCCTGTCACCCGTTTCGAACGACGCACTGCTGGCACAGACACTGCCGGCGTGGTTGATCAGTGCCTCCACCACCCATCGGCGGGCACTGCAGCAGAGCCTGGTGGCTCAACAGCGGGCGCAACATGCGCTTGACCAGCATCTGGGGGCGCTGCTTGCAATCGATGCGTTCGCCGAACCGCTGCTGGTCGAAGCCTTGCGCGAGGCCAACGGCCTTTCCCTGGACGTGCGGGCCTGTCGCTTGCTGCGGGTCTGGACCGAAGTACAGCCGGTGGTGCCTGCCAGTCTGCCCTTGCCGATCACTACCCACCGGCAGACCCACAGCCTGCTGGCTGCGGCCTTGCACAACTTCTCGCCGAGCGAAGCCCAGGCCAGCGGGTTCGACCCAGCATCATGCCTGCTCGATGGTGCGGGCGCGGTGCTGGACGTGGCGCCTGCCGACTTCGCCGCGCTGTGCCGCCGGCTGGACCTGGGCGGCCGCTACCAGGCCTATCTCCAGCAACGCCTGCGCCCCGTCGATGCGCCGGGCGAGGCGGGTGGCTACGCACGCATCGTGTTCAATCGGCTGATGGAAGAGCAACTGCGTGCCGGCCTTGAGGTGGCGGTGCGCCTGGCCCATCTGAAGGGGGACATCGACGACACCGCTTACCTGCGCTGGCTGCCGTTGTTTTCGGCGCAGCCGGTCGTGGCGACCACCGCCGAGGTGCTGGGGCTGCGCCATTTGCACCTGCTGGGGCACCCGCTTCACGGCGTGGCGGCATACGAGGTGCGTCGCGGTGTCGATACCCTGGGTGTCATCGCCTGGCTGCCGGATGACCCCAAAGGCGCGGTAGTGAGTGCCGATACCTGGGCGTCGCTCTACCAGATCCTCGGCCAGCGCTTGCGCGACGCCGACTATGCACGTTTCATCCGGCGCTTCATCGATGAGCCCGAGCGCCTGGCGTTCGAGCTGAGCCTGAATGCACGCCGGCAGGCTGATCGCGACGCGCCTGTGCTGCGCCTGGATGGGCGGGCACGTGAGGTGCAAGGCACGCTGTTCAGCTACCTGCGCCAAGTACAGGTGCAGAAGCTGCTGGACGATGCCCGCGTGCTGGCCGTGCCCACCGATGACGAGGATCGCCAGGCCCGCGATCGGCGCTTGCAGGGCTACCTGGGGGCCGGCCTCGACCTGCTGGGGCTGGCGGCATTGTTCGTGCCGGGGCTGGGCGAGGTGTTGCTGGGCATCGCCGCGTTGCAGGTGGTCCATGAAGCCTACGAAGGGTATGAGGCCTGGCAACTGGGCGACCGCGAAGCGGCACTGGGCCACCTGTTCGGCATCGCCGAGGGCTTGGCCCTGGGCGCATTGAGTACCGGCTCCGAACAACTGCTGAGCTCGCTGCTGGTGCGCAGTACCTTCGTCGACGGCCTGTGCCCGGTGGTGATTGAACACGGGCGGGTGAAGCTTTGTGACGGCACCTTGAACGACTATCGACTGCCCGATGCAGGCCATGTGCCCAGGCGTCTGGTGGGTGAGGGGGACCGGCGTTCACTGACCTTGCATCAGGGGCGCTACGCGGTCGTGCGCACAAGGCCTGGCGAGCCTTGGCGGATCAGTCATCCGCATCGCGCCGGGGCCCACGCGCCGTCACTCGAAAGCAATGGCATGGAGGTGTGGTGGCATGCCCTCGAGGTTCCGCAAAGCTGGGACACGCCGGTCGAGTTGTTCAGGCGTCTGGGGGGCGAACTGATCGAGATCACTGACGCCGAGGCACAGGTGCTGTTGCAGGTCACAGGCTTCGACGTCGCCCGACTGCGGCGCTTGCTGCTTGAGCAGGCCGAACCCCCTGCGCGCCTGCTCGACAGCCTGGAGCGCTTGCGCCAGCGTGCCCGCTGGCCAGCATTGAGCGCGCAAGCGCTACAGAACGGGCTGGCGTCTGATTTGTCTGCGCTGGCAGGCGAATCGGTGTTGCGACGTGACTTCCCCGGCCTGACTCGACGTGCTGCCCAGGCCCTGCTTCGAGGGGCCACGGGTGCCGAGCTGCGTACTCTGCGCACTGAGCGCAAGGTGCCACTCGCCTTGGCCGAACAGGCGCGCTGGCAACTGCGTGACAGTCGCCTGGACCAGGCCTGCGAGGGCATGTTGCACGGTCGCTCGCTCAACCAGGACAGCGAACGATTGACCTTGGCGCTGCTCGACCACCTGGCGCCCTGGGCGCCAGATGTACGAGTGGAAATTCGTGACGGTTTGCCGGGCGGCGCGTTACTGGCTCACTGTGGCGCAACGTCCGGGCAGATACGCTTGATCCTCAAGCGAGCGCAGGGGTACCTGGCCGCCGGGGCGACAGGCCAGGGGCTTGCCGAGGCCTCGCCCGGCGACAGCCTGCTGCAGGCATTGTCGAGGCATCTGCAAACGACACAGCGCACCCTGCTTGGCGAGCATGCCGCCAGCGCGCAAGCGCTGGGTCACTACCTGCTCCAACAGGCCTCGATCCACCGCGATCGGGCCGCTGGCTGGATCGGTCAGGCAGCGCTGGGCACCGGTGTGCGACCGCCGGTGCGCTGGGGCGATGGGCGTCTGGGCTACCCCTTGAGCGGTCGCGGTTCCTCCTCCCGCCAAGCGCTGGAACAGGGCATTCGCCAAGTGTTTCCGACGCTCGATGACGCGCAGTTGCAGGCCTACATCAACGAACGGCTGCTCGCCGGTGACAACCTGTGGGGCCACATGAGCGCGTTGCATCAACAGTTGCAGCGTCTGCAGTCGGCGTTGACAGACTGGCAGCGCTCGGCGGCTGACGCGCAACAGGCGCAGGCCCGCCATCGAATCGCCGCCCGGCTGTTGCGCTGTTGGCGCCGGCAAATGCCGGTGGTGCAAGGCAGCTACCGCCTGGTGCTGGAAGGGGAGTCGCTTCAGGTGCTGCCGGCCTTGCCTGAAGGGCTCGATTTCGCCCATGTCCATCATCTGGCGTTGCACCACCTCGAACTCGGTGAAGTGGCAGGCGACTGGCTGCGGCGTTTTCCTGCTCTGCGTCGGCTCGACCTCAGCGACAACCGTCTGGCCAGGCTGCCAGATGCCATTGGCGAGCTGAACCATCTGGCCGAACTCGATGTGTCTGGCAACCAGATCCGTTGGAGTGACCAGGCCGATCTTGCGATCGGCCGGCTGAACCTGCTCGAAGTGTTCAACGTCAATCGCAACCCTGTCGAGCAGATGCCGACGCTTGCGCCATTGACCCGCCTGCGCCAGGTCCATCTGCGCGCGACCGGGCTCACCCAGGTGCCACAGAGCTTGGCGCGGCTGGGGGGGCTTGAGTATGCGGACCTGCGCGACAACCTGATCGTCGATCTGGACAGCGCATTGTTCGAGCTGCCACGCCGGCGGCTGGAGCACATCGCATTGCACGACAATCCGCTTTCGGCCTCCAGCCTTGCCCGGCTGGAAAGCTTCCTGCAAGGCGGGCAAGGGCCTCTGCGTCAACTGCTGCGCCACTTCCAGCCCGAAGAGGGCGCTCGCGATGCCTGGCTGGAGGGGCTTGATCATTCGCAGCGCGCAATACGCCAGGGGCAATGGGACAACGTGGCGCAGCAGAGCGGCAGTTCCGGTTTGCTGAGGTTGCTCGGCGACTTGCGTGGCACGGCCGATTTTCGCAGCCAGCGGGCGGCGTTGCGCCAGCGAGTCTGGCGCGTGGTCGAGGCCTGCGAGCAGGACAGCCAGTTGCGTCAGGCAATGTTCGAGCTGGCGGCTCGGCCACGCAGCTGCAGTGACAGCGTGGCGCTCAACTTCAGCCACCTGGAAGTGCTGGCGCTGGTGCACCAGCGCACCCATGGCGTGACCGGCGTGGGGGCTGAGCGGGACCTGCTGCGCCTGGGGCGCGACCTGTTTCGCCTGGACGAGGTGGAGCGTCTGGCGACGCTGGCCATCGAAGACCGCTGGGACAGTGGTGAATTCGTCGACGACGTCGAGGTGCGCATGGCCTACCGCGTCGGGCTGGCAGAGCCGTTGAGCCTGCCCGCGCAACCGGAGGGCATGCGCTACGCCAGCAGCGCCGGGGTGACGACACAGCAACTCAGCCAGGTCCGCGCCCAGGTGCTGGTGGCCGAACGAGGGCCGCGCCTGGTCGAGTCTCTCACCCAGCGCGAGTTCTGGCAGGCGCACCTGCGGGGCACCTACGGCGCGCAGTTCGAGGCGCTCGATCGACCCTTCCATCAGCGCCTGGAGGCGTTGCTCGAGGCCACTGACGACCTTACGGACGGTGAGTACCTTGCGGCCATCGATCAGGTCGCCCAGGCGCGCGAGCAGGCACAGCGGGCGTTGATCTTCGAATTGACCCACACGGCCTGGCAGCGTCATCCCGGTTGAGTGCCGGCGAGCTTTATGTAGGGCTGATCGCAGGCTGAAGCATGGTGTCCTGCGAACCTCTAGATCTCGGAGGACACCATGAACAATCCTTTCATTCCCCACGTCACTGTCGATGCGCTCATCGCCCAACGGTTGCCACCCTGGCTGGCCGGCTTGCCCCAGGAGCAGCGCAGTGCGTTGCAGCAGGCCCTTGCGCTGCAGCAACAGGCCGAGCATCGCCTGCAACAGTTGCTCGGCGTGGTCACGCCGCTGGAGGCGTTTGCCGAGAAGCTGCTCGACGAGGCCATGACGCTGATCACCGATGAATACATCGAGGTACGTGGCGCCAAGCTTCTCAACGTCTGGCGCGAGGCCGTCGTCCCTTCCGTCGCCAGCCTGCCGCTGACCTGGCGGATACACCGTTCCGAGCAGACGTTGCTGGCCGCGGCGCTGCACAACTTCAGCGAGGATGAGTTGCGTGCCGAGGCGTTCCATGCCGATACCCGGCTCACCGATGATCTGGGTGAAGTGCTCGAGGCGTTCAAGCCCGAGCAATACGCCTGGTTGTGCCGTCAGCTCGATGTCGGCGGCCAGTACCAGCGCCATCTCAAGGCGCACTTCGCGCCGGAGGACGCCGCTGCCCGGCAACGCGTCGAGCAACAGCTCGAAGAGGTGCACCGCGCCAACTTCGATGCCGCCGTGCAACTGGCGCTGGCCACAGGGCAACTGGATGCCCTGAGCGGCCGCCAGCTGCGACCGCTGCTTGCGCCGACGCCGTTGGTACCCGCCGAGCCCGCGGTCTTGATTGCCCGCCAGCTCTATCTTCTGGGCAAGCGGGTGATCGGCGTGGTCACCCTGGAAGTGCGCCGAAGCCCCGCGCCAGACGCGGCGCTGGACGGGGTGATCGCCTGGATACCGGGTGACCCCCAGGGTGCGGTCAGCCGGCATGCCTCGTGGGACGCCTTGTATCAGGCGCTTGCCCAACGTTTTCGCCAGCCCGATTACCCGGCATTCTTTCGGCGCTTCCTCGCCCAGTCCGATCGAATCGCCTTCGACCGGGTGCTCGCGGGGCTGCTGGCCGACAAGGCTCCCCTCAAACTGGACGGGCGAGACCTTGATTTCGAGGGTGAGCTGTTCGTCCGCCTGCGGCAGGACCAGGTAGAGAAGATCCTGGCCGATGCACGGGTGCTGGCGGTACCGACCGACGATGAGGATCGGCGCAGCCGCAGTGCGCGCCTCGAAAGCTACCTCAGCGCAGGCCTGGGCCTGCTCAACCTTGCCACGCTGTTCGTGCCCGGGCTTGGCCTTGCCATGCTGGGCGTGGCGGCGCTGGAAATCGCCAAGGAGGTCTATGAGGGGTACGAGGACTGGCAGATCGGCGACCGCGAAGGTGCCTTGAACCACCTGTTCGGCGTGGCCGAAAATGTCGCGGCCAATGCGCTGCTGATGGCCGGCGGCGCCGCGCTGGGCAAGACATTGCAGCGCATGCGTTTCGTCGATGAGCTGGTGCCGGTGGTGGGGGCCGACGGCGAGGCCCGGCTGTGTCATCCCGAGCTGGATGGCTACAAGGTCGAGCACAGCGAGGAGGATGCGCTGGGTGAAGTGATCGACAACTTCACCTGGAAACATGTGCGTACCCACGACGGCAGTTTTGCCGTGCAACGGCATGCCGCCAGCGACACCTGGCAGTTGCGCCATCCGCAGCGGCCCGCAGCGTTGCCGGTGACCGTGCGCGACAATGGCGCCGGCGCCTGGAACCATGCGCTGGAGAGCCCCCAGCACTGGCAGGGCGCACGGTTGCTGCGCCGATTGGGCAGTGATCTGGCCGAGACCCCGGAACCGACCATCGCCCAAGTGCTGGAGACCACGGGGTTCGACGAAGCACGGCTGCGCCGGCTGCATCTTGAAGGCGCGCCCGCGCCAGCCCGCCTGCTCGATGCCCTGGAGCGCCAGCGCCTGTATGAACAGCAGCCTGGCTTGCGCGGGGCGGCCTTCGAAGCCGCCCTGGCAGCACGCCAGGCGCCAGTTGGAGAGGCCGCGCAACTGCTGCGTCGGGACTTTCCCGGGCTGACCCCGCGATGCGCCGAAGAGATCGTCGAGCAGGCCAGCAGCCAGCAACGCGAACAGATGCTCAACAAATCGCGGGTTCCGCTGGCGCTCGCCGAACAAGCGCGCTGGGCATTGCGTGACAGCCGTCTGGACCGTGCCTGTGCGGGCCTGCGCCAGGCCTCGGCGATCAATGCCGATGGCGAGCGTCTGGCGTTCGGGCTGCTCGACAGCCTGTCGCCCTGGGCTGACGATGTTCGCGTGACGTTGCACGATGGGCAGGTCGATGGCCCGTTGTTGCAGGCGCTGGGCAGGGCGGATGCCGCCGATGCGCGGCGTATCGTCAAGGGCGCAGAGGGCTACCTGGCGGTTGCCGCAGACGGTCTGGCGCCCGCCACTGCCACGGCGCAGGGCTCACTGGTCAAGGCGCTGCTGCTGCACATGGACCCGGTGCAGCAACTGAGCCTGGCGGGTGCCCCGCTCAGTGAAAGGCAATTGACCGACTTGATGCTTGCCCGGGCCGTCAGCCAGCGTGAAGCCGCTGCTGGCTTGATAGGCCTGGCCCCGGTGGGCGGTGGAATTCGACCGCCGGTGCGCCTGGGCGACGGGCGCCTGGGCTATCCGCTGAGTGGTCGCGCCGAGGGCGGACGGCAGGCCCTGCGCCATGCCTTGCGGCAGATCTACCCCGAATTCGCCGATACCGACCTCAGCGCCTACATCGCTGAACAGCTGCGGCGGCAGGTCAACCTTTGGGACCATGTCACCGCGCTGCAACGCCAGCTTCCGCAGCTCGAGCAACACCTGACGGCATGGCGCCAGGGGGCGCTGGGGCGCTCGCAGCAGCGGGCGCGCAAGCGTATGGCCAAATACCTGTTGCGCAGTTGGCGTCGCCAGTCGCTGATGTTGAATGGCGAGCAGATCTTCATGAGTATCGAGGGGGAAGGACTGGGCGGGCTGCCCGAGCTGCCGGCCAGTGTCCGTTTCGACAGCGTTACCCGTCTGGTGCTGCGCAACCTGGAGCTGGATGATCTGAACCCGGCGTTCCTTGGGCGCTTTGGCATGCTGCAACGCCTGGATCTGCGCGGTAACCGGCTTACCGGCCTGCCGGTCGTGCTGGAGCGGCTGGCCAATCTGGAAGAACTGGACCTGGCCGACAATCGCATTGTGCTCGGGCCTGAGAATACCCGGCGCCTGGAGCGGCTGGGGCAGTTACGGCAGCTGAACCTGAACCGTAATCCGCTGGTTGCCGCGCCGCGCCTGGACGGGCTGACCAGGCTGCGCCACCTGAGCCTGCGCGGCACGGGGTTGACCGGTATACCGCAGGGCTTGGCGCGCCTGCCGAGCCTGGAATACGCCGACCTGCGCGACAATCGCATCGTCAGCCTCGATGATGCCTTCTTCGGCATGCCGGCACGCAGCATCGAGCGGATCTTCCTGCATGACAATCCATTGGATCTGCGCAGTGAGGCGCGGCTGAGCGCTTTCCTGCAGGCCGAGTCGCATCGCTTGCGCCGCCTGGTGCGCCACAGCAGCGGCGAAACCCAGAACCGCGAGGCCTGGGTGCGCTTGCTGGAGCCGGACGAGCGCCTGTTGCGCGGGCTGCAATGGGACAGCCTGGCTTACGAGCCCGGCGCCGGGGACTTTTTCCAGTTGCTCGCCGACCTGCGCGTCACGGAGGATTTCCTGTTTCAGCGCGGCGACCTGACTGCGCGGGTCTGGATGGTGATCGAGGGCTGCGCCGGCAATGCCCAGTTGCGCACGCGGTTGTTCGAGCTGGCTGGCCATCCGCGTACCTGTTCCGACAGTGTGGCGATGAATTTCAGCCTGCTCGAGGTGCAGTCGTGGGTGCATCTGAACAGTGCCGGGCTGACGGGGCAGGCCGCCGAACGGGGTCTGCAGCGCCTGGGGCGTTCGTTGTTCCGGCTCGACGAGGTCGATCGCGCGGCCTCTGCGGAAATCGCCTGGCGCACGGCCCAGGGCGCGGACTTCGACGAGGTCGAGGTGCGCTTGAGATACCGCGTGGGCCTGGCCCAGGCGCTGGACCTGCCGGGGCAGCCGCTGCACATGCGTTTCCCGAACAGTGCCGAGGTGTCGCCGCGCAACCTGCTGGCGGTGCGCAGCCAGGTACTGACGGCGGAACGAACGCCGCGCCTGGCGACATCGGTGGCCCAGCGCGAGTTCTGGCAGGCGCACCTGCGCGACACCTACCCGCAGCGCTTCGAACAGGTCGACGCGCCATTTCATGTGCGGCTGGAGCAACTGGAGGCGGCGACAGTGAGTACCGAGGGTGAGTACCTGACTGGCGTCGCCACGTTAGCCGGTGAGCGCGATGCGGCGATACAGGAGCTGGTCGAGACCCTGACTCAGGAAATCTTCACCCGAAACCCGTTGTAACCCTCAGGCATGCAATACCGGCGACATGGGCCCCTGGATTGATTGGCCGGGGGCCTTGTGGCGTGAGGTGTCAGAATCCGCAATCATTCAAGCCAGGGTGATCATCCGGGCGCCGCCCCAGCGGCCAGCGGAACTTGCGCTCGGCTTCAGTGATGGGGTGCTCGTTGATGCTGGCGTGGCGGTTGCGCATCAGGCCGTCCTCGGCGAACTCCCAGTTCTCGTTGCCGTAGGCGCGGTACCACTGGCCGCTGTCGTCGTGGTACTCGTAGGCATAGCGCACGGCAATGCGGTTGCCGGTAAAGGCCCACAGCTCCTTGATCAGGCGGTATTCCAGCTCGCGGTTCCACTTGCGGGTGAGGAAGGCCTGGGCCTCTTCACGGTTGTGGCAGAACTCGGCGCGATTGCGCCAGTGGGTATCGAGGGTGTAGGCGAGTGCGACCTTGGCGGGGTCTCGGCTGTTCCAGCCGTCCTCAGCCAGGCGGACTTTCTCGATGGCGCTTTCGCGGGTGAAGGGCGGAAGTGGAGGGCGGGACATTGGGCGATTCCTCGGCTTGAAGTGGTCAGCGGGATGCTGTGCACGGCTTGAAGGCTAGCCCTGCAGGTCGTGCAGGGAAATCCGTGCCCGGCTCACTTCACAATTGCAGGCGGCGGAACAATTGCAGCATCAGCCGCGCGGCCACCGTCCGCGCGGCTTTTTCAGAGGATCAGTCCCAAGCCGGCGCCAAACCGTCGGGGCTGACTTCGCGACCATTGCGCTCCAGTGTGGCGATCTGCGCCATGTCGTCGGCATCCAGGCGCAGGCTGCGGGCAAGCAGGTTGCTGGCCAGGTTTTCGCGCTTGGTCGACGACGGGATCACCGCGTAACCCAGCTGCAGGGCCCAGGCCAGGGCTACCTGGGCGACGGTGGCCTTGTGCTTGGCAGCGATCTGGGCGAGTACCGGGTCCTTCAGCACCTTGCCGTAGGCCAGGGTCATGTAGGAGGTGGTGGTGATGCCTTGTTCGTTGAGGAACGCGGTCAGGGTGCGATTCTGCAAGTAAGGGCTGAGCTCGATCTGGTTGGTGGCGATCTCGCCCTCGCCGACCACGGCAATGGCCTGGCGGGTCAGTTCGATGTTGAAGTTGGAGACGCCGATCTGGCGGGTCAGGCCGGCTTGTTTGGCCGCCGCCAGGGCTTGCATGTATTCGGCCAGCTCCACGCCGTTGCCCGGCGCCGGCCAGTGGATCAGCAGCAGGTCGACGTGGTCGGTACGCAGCTTGGCCAGGCTGTCGCGCAGGCTCGGCAGCAGCTTGTCGGCCGCGTAGTTGTCGACCCAGATCTTGGTGGTGATGAACAGTTCGCTGCGCGGCACGCCGCTTTCGGCGATGGCCTGGCCGACCTCGGCTTCGTTGTTGTAGATCTGCGCGGTGTCGATGGCGCGGTAGCCCAACTGCAGTGCCGATTTGACCGAGTCGATGACGGCTTGGCCAGTCAGGCGGAAAGTGCCAACGCCGAAGGATGGAATGCTCATGGGGCTGCTCCTGTGGTGGGATGCCGGGGCTGTGTGCTGCGGCATCGTTCGGATAGGCGGCAGTGTGCGGTACTCACAGGTTTTGATTAAGGTGTCGGGGAGCCAAGGTCCTTTGACCTGAAGTCATGAGTGAGTGGTTTTTTCATGCCCGGCAAACAGGAAATACCCTGAAAACCGGTAGGGTCTCCCGTCTTTGCAGAGGTAGTTGGTCGCAATTCTCACGTTGCCTCGGAACTAACTACACTGAGATGTCTCTATGATGGCGTCGGCAGACAGCAGGGGGGGCATTGTAAGGTGACCTCCGCCTGATTAGACTGCGCCGAATTCGTACGCAAAGCCCTACGTTAAGGACGTATATGATCAAGAAATGCTTGTTCCCGGCAGCCGGTTACGGCACTCGTTTCCTGCCCGCTACCAAAGCCATGCCCAAGGAAATGCTGCCGGTGGTCAACAAGCCACTGATCCAGTATGGCGTTGAAGAAGCACTGGACGCCGGCCTGAATGAAATTTCCATCGTCACCGGTCGCGGCAAGCGCGCCCTGGAAGACCACTTCGACATCAGCTACGAGCTGGAAAACCAGATCAAGGGCACCGACAAGGAAAAATACCTGGTCGGCATCCGCCGTCTGCTGGATGAGTGCTCGTTCGCCTATACCCGCCAGACCGAAATGAAAGGCCTGGGCCACGCCATCCTCACCGGCCGCCCGCTGATCGGTGACGAGCCGTTCGCCGTGGTACTGGCCGACGACCTGTGCGTCAACCTCGACGGCGACGGCGTGCTTGCGCAAATGGTCGCGCTGTACAAGAAGTACCGCTGCTCGATCGTTGCCATCCAGGAAGTCGATCCGCAGGAAACCAACAAGTACGGCGTCATCGCCGGTGAAGAGATCAAGGACGGCATCTTCCGCGTGGATTCCATGGTCGAGAAGCCGAAACCGGAAGACGCACCGTCGAACCTGGCCATCATCGGCCGTTACATCCTGACCCCGGACATCTTCGAGAAGATCGAACAGACCGAGCCAGGCAAAGGCGGCGAGATCCAGATCACCGACGCACTGATGAAGCAGGCCGCTGAAGGCAACGTGATCGCCTACAAGTTCAAGGGCAAGCGTTTCGACTGCGGTGGCGCCGAAGGCTACATCGAGGCGACCAACTTCTGCTTCGAAAACTTCTACAAGACCGGCAAGGCTTACTGATAAGCACTGGCTGGTTTGAAGCCACCCCTCGGGGTGGCTTTTTTGTTTGTGGCAGGCAACGGCGCTATGCTGGGCGCCTGCCAAGGAGACTGACTACATGGCCTACGATTTTGATCTGTTCGTGATTGGCGCCGGTTCCGGCGGTGTACGTGCGGCGCGTTTCGCCGCGGGCTTCGGCGCCAAGGTGGCCGTTGCCGAAAGCCGCTACCTGGGCGGTACTTGCGTCAACGTCGGCTGCGTGCCGAAAAAACTGCTGGTGTACGGCGCCCATGTCGCCGACGAGCTGGAGCAGGCCGCCGGTTTCGGCTGGACCCTGGAAGAAGGCCACTTCGACTGGGGCACCCTGATCGCCAACAAGAACCGCGAGATCGAGCGCCTCAACGGCATCTACCGCAACCTGCTGGTCAACAGCGGCGTCACCTTGTTGACCGGCCACGCGCGCATCACCGGTGCCAACGAAGTGGAAGTGGAAGGCCAGCGCTACAGCGCTGCGAACATCCTGATCGCCACCGGCGGCTGGCCGCAGGTGCCGGACATTCCGGGCAAGGAACTGGCGATCACCTCCAACGAGGCGTTCTACCTCAAGGACCTGCCTCGCCGTGTGCTGGTGGTCGGTGGTGGCTACATCGCCGTCGAGTTCGCCGGGATCTTCCAGGGCCTGGGCGCCGCTACCACGCTGCTGTACCGTGGCGACCTGTTCCTGCGCGGCTTTGATGGCTCGGTGCGCACGCACCTCAAGGAAGAGCTGGAAAAACGCGGCATGGACCTGCAGTTCAACGCCGATATCCAGCGCATCGACAAGCTCGACGACGGCAGCCTCAAGGCCACCCTCAAGGATGGCCGCGAGCTGGTCGCCGACTGCGTGTTCTACGCCACCGGGCGCCGGCCGATGCTGGACAACCTGGGCCTGGAGAACACCGGCGTGGAACTGGACGAGCGCGGCTTCATCCGTGTCGATGAGCAGTACCAGACCACCGCGCCGTCCATCCTGGCCATTGGCGATGTGATCGGCCGCGTGCAGCTCACCCCGGTGGCACTGGCCGAAGGCATGGCCGTGGCCCGTCGTCTGTTCAAGCCCGAGCAGTACCGCCCGGTGGATTACCAGAACATCCCCACCGCGGTGTTCAGCCAGCCGCCGATCGGTACCGTGGGCTTGACCGAAGAGCAGGCGCTGCAGGCTGGGCACAAGGTGCAGATCTTCGAGAGCCGCTTCCGGGCGATGAAACTGACCCTCACCGACATCCAGGAAAAGACCCTGATGAAGCTGGTGGTGGATGCCGACACCGACAAGGTACTGGGCTGCCACATGGTCGGGCCGGATGCCGGCGAGATCATCCAGGGCCTGGGCGTGGCGCTGAAGGCCGGCGCTACCAAGCAGCAGTTCGACGAGACCATCGGCGTGCACCCGACGGCGGCCGAAGAGTTCGTCACCATGCGTACCGTCACGCGCTGACGCCTGCCAGACGCCACAGGGGCGAGGAATCGGCTCTGTGGCGAATCTTCCTACATTGCGGGCGTGCAGTGCGCCCCGCATCACCACATCTTTCCTACGGTCATCACCTCGGCGGTCATCAATACTCGCCGGGTGCCGCGTACGCGGCGTCGGCCTGGCGTTGCCAGGTCAACTTGACTTAGGAATTATCAGATGAATGTATTGCGCAATATCATCCTGGGCACCTGCAGCGGGCTGTTGATGGCAGGGGTTGCACAAGCCGATCAAGGGCTGATCAGCTTCAGTGGCAGCGTGGCTGGCCCGACCTGCGTCATCAACGGCGGCGACAACGATGTGCAGGTCAACCTGCCGGAAGTCAGCACCTACGATCTGCGCCAAGCGGGCCAGACCGCTGGCGAGCGCACCTTCAGCCTGGTGCTGAGCCAGTGCTCGCATGTCGGCCAGGTGTCCACCTACTTCGAGCCGGGCCCCACCGTGAACCCTGCAGGCCGGCTGACGGTCGATGCGGGCTCGGGCGCCGCCACCAGTGTCGACGTGCAACTGCTCAACAGTGCCCGCGTGCCCATGAACCTGGCCGGTGGCAGAGGCAATCAGAGCTCCCAGCGGGTCGATATCGTCAACGGCAACGCCATCCTCAACTACACCGCTCGCTACTTCTCGCTGGGTGCGACCACCCCGGGGCTGGTCTCGACCAACGTCCGCTACTCGCTCGAGTACCTCTGAGTCTGCCCCCTGGTAGCCCCTGCGGGGGCTACACCGCAACGCTGTGCGCGAGCCTTGAACATGAAGACTTTCTCCACGGCCTGTCGGCGCGTCCTGCTGGCAGGTTGGCTGCTGGCCGTAGGCCAGGCCCAGGCCAGTGTGGTTATCGCCACCACCCGAATCGTCTATCCCGCCGAGCAGGCCGAAGTTACCGTCAGCCTGCGCAATCTGGGTGAACGGCCAGCGCTGGTGCAGGCCTGGATCGACGACGGGGTGGCCATGGCCGATACCCAGGATCCGCAGGTGCCATTCAGCCTGATGCCGCCGCTGTTTCGCCTCGAGCCCGGCACCAGCCAGAGCCTGCGCCTGTTCCACAACGGCGCGTCGATGCCCACCGACCGTGAAACCTTGTATTGGCTCAATGTCCTCGAGATAGCGCCCAAGGGCGCCGGCAACCAGATCAATGTTGCGCTGCGTACGCGCATCAAGCTGTTCTTCCGTCCACAATCCCTGCCCGGGACGGTGGCCGATGCTCATCGCGCGCTTTCCTGGCGCTGGGTGCGCGAAGGTCGGCGCTGGCAGCTCGAGGCTGACAATCCTGGGGCCTATGTCATCAATCTCGGGCGTGTTGCCGTTAGCCACCAGGGCCGATCCTGGCAGGCACAACCGAGGCATGTGCTGCCGTTTTCGCAGACGCGCTTCGCCATCGAGGGGCTGGCAGAAGAGCCTCCTGTGGCGAACCAGGTGGAGTACTCCTCCATCGATGACCACGGCGCGGAGCGAGCGGCCACTGCGGTGGTGCGTCATTGAGCGCGCGGATCACAGGCGTGGCATGCGCGCGCGCGCTACTGCCCGGCCTGCTGGCGCTTCCAGCCGGTAGCCTGGCCGCCCCGGTGGAGTTCGACTCACGGATGCTGCGCCAGGGGACCTCGAGCGACTTGCAGCGCTTCGAGGGGGCCAGCGTCATCCCTGAGGGCGAGGTGAGCCTTGACGTAACGCTCAACCAGCGGTGGGTGGGCCGCTATCGGGTAGCGTTGCGCACGCCGCCAGGCGCTACGCAGCCCACTCCGTGCTATGGGCGCGAGCTGCTCGAGGCGCTGGGCGTCGATCTGCTGCGATTGGCGCCGGCGAAGCGGGCACTGCTGGCGCAAGAAGGTGATTGCCTGGCGCTGCCCGCCTTGGGCCTGGAAGCCAGCGAGGCGCTTGCCTACGGCGAACTGCGGCTGGCACTGAGCATCGCCCGGCAGCATCTGAGCCGGCGCCCCGTCGACCAAGTGGACTCGCGGCAGTGGGACAGCGGGGTTGGCGCGGGTTTCGTCAACTACGACCTGAACCTTCACCAGCAGCAAATGGCACATCGGCAGGGCACTGCCTATCGAGGTTTCCTCGGCCTGCGCGGCGGGCTCAACACCGGTGACTGGTACTGGCGGCACGATGGCATCCTGCAGGGGGCGGACGACACCCCGACCCGCTACCAACGCGGCATGACCTCGGTACGACGCGACCTGCCGGCCCTGTCGGCGCAACTGACCCTTGGCGATGCCGCGAGCAGTTCGGATGTCTTCGCGGCCAGTGCGTTCCGAGGCCTGCAACTAGGCAGTGACGAGCGCATGCTGCCGCAATCGCGGCGGGGTTATGCCCCCACGGTGCGCGGCGTGGCCAATAGCACGGCGCTGGTGAGTATTCGTCAGCGTGGGGTGCTGCTGCACGAATCGAGCGTGCCCCCCGGGCCGTTCGAAATCGACGACCTCTATCCCAGCGGCTTGAGTGACGACCTGGAGGTCACGCTCAAGGAGGCGGACGGCAGCGTGACAGTGTTCAGCGTGCCGTTCCAGGCGGCCCCCTTGGCATTGCGCCCAGGCGCCAGGCGCTTCGACTTCGCTGGCGGCCACTGGCTGGATGGCTACGGTCGCACTGGTCCCGCGTTCGGCCAAGGCAGCTGGCAGCAAGGCCTGGATGATCGTTTGAGCGTCCATGGCGGTCTCTGGATGGCCGAAGACTATCTGGGCGGCGCCTTGGGCGTTGCCCTGAACACCGCTGTTGGCGCAGTGGGGCTGACCGCTTATCACGCAGATGCGGCGCCCAGTCCCGAGACCGATCGACGGGGGCAAGCCGTGCGCTTGAACTGGCGACAGGAATTGACCGACACGGCGACACGCCTGGAGGCGTCCATCAGCCGCAGTCAGAGTACCGGCTATCTTGGTTTCGATCAGTTCGCCCAGGCGCGCCGCGGTCGGCATTCAGACCCGAACCACTGGCGCGCCAGCTTCTCTCTCGATCAGGCCCTGGGCCCTGGCGTCGGCCGGTTGAGCTTTGCCGTCAACGGCACGCGCAGCTGGTCGGGGCAGGGCGGTACCGACTACCGACTCGGCTACAACAACCATTTTGCTGCCATGGCCTATGGCCTGAACATCGGGCGCCAGCGCAGCGAGCATGGCCAGCCGTTGCGGACCATCGCCCTGACCCTCAGCATGCCGCTCGGCGAGCGCCGCCGCGATCTGTTGAGCAGCGCCGTGAGCAGTGATTCGCGGCGGCATACCAGTACCAGCCTGCGCTGGAGTTCCCGTGCCGGCGAGCAGGCGCAGTGGGGCTATGGGCTGGCGGCACAATACCAGGCAGCGGCAGCCGACCCGGTCGGCCTCGATGGCAATCTGCGCTACCGAGGCAGCGCCGGCGACCTTGCCATCGCGCTGGGCAGTCGCAGTGACCAGCGCCACCTGGCCTTGGGCGCGCGCGGCGCAGTGGTGGCCCATGCCGGCGGGGTGACGGCAGCACCGACGCTGGGCGAAAGCTTCGCCATCATCCACGCGCCCGGTGCCACAGCCGCACGGGTTCGGCAACAGCCCCAGTCGCGGGTTGACCGTCGAGGTTATGCAGTGCTGCCATCGTTGGCACCCTACAGCGTGAACACCGTCGAGATCGATCCCAAAGGCATGCCGCGCACTACCGAACTCTTGGTTGCCGGGCACAACGTGGTGCCCAGGGCCGGGGCTGCACCACTGCTGCGCTTTGCCACGCGCGCGGGAGATTTCCATGTGCTGCTTGCCGAGCGCACGGGGGGCGAGGCTTTGCCGTTCGGTGCCCAGGTATTCGATGAAACGGGTAACGAGGTGGGGGTGGTTGGCCAGGGAGGGCAGGTTCAGATACGCAGCCAGGCCAGGCGCGGGCGGCTGCGCATCAGTTGGGGCGGCGCCGAACATCAGGCGTGCTGGCTGGATTTCGAGCTGGGGCGTGCGGCCTCTGCCGTAGGCGTATGTGGCCCGCGTAGTAATCAAAAGATCTATTGATTGAGCAACGTTATAGCCAAAACCAATCAGCAACATGAGGTTTGCCAATGAGCCATTGCGCCATCGCTTGGATAGGATGGCCTCCATCAACTTACTCATCCCATGAAGGAGCAGCACATGCCTATCATCAACAGCCAGGTCAAACCGTTCACCGCCACCGCCTACCACAAGGGCGAGTTCGTTCAGGTCAGCGAAGCCGACCTGAAAGGCAAATGGTCCGTCGTGTTCTTCTACCCAGCCGACTTCACCTTCGTCTGCCCGACCGAGCTGGGCGACCTGGCCGACAACTACGCCGAGTTCCAGAAGCTGGGCGTCGAGATCTACGGCGTGTCCACCGACACCCACTTCACCCACAAAGCCTGGCACGACACCTCGGACACCATCGGCAAGATCCAGTACCCGCTGATCGGTGACCCGACCCACATCATCTCGCGCAACTTCGACGTGCTGATCGAAGAAGCCGGCCTGGCCGATCGCGGTACTTTCGTGATCAACCCGCAAGGCCAGATCAAGATCGTCGAACTGAACGACGGTGGTGTAGGCCGTGACGCTGCCGAGCTGCTGCGCAAAGTCAAAGCCGCCCAGTACGTCGCCGCTCACCCAGGCGAAGTCTGCCCGGCCAAGTGGAAAGAAGGCGAAGCCACCCTGGCGCCGTCGCTGGACCTGGTTGGCAAGATCTAAGGCCATGTGCCAATCGCGGGCGGTGAGCAGCCGCCAAAGCTGAAGTACTCACTGCCCCGTCAAACGCCCGGGCGACCTCGCCTGGGCGTTTTTGTATCCGAAGTTTGAAAAAGGAATCGCCCGTATGTTGGACGCCACGCTTAAATCGCAACTGAAAACCTACCTGGAGCGGGTCACCCAGCCGATCGAGATCGTCGCTTCCCTCGACGACGGCGCGAAGTCCCGCGAATTGCACGACCTGCTGGTGGAAATCGCCGGCCTGTCGAACCTCATTACCTTCAGCGCGGACGGCACTGACGCCCGTCGTCCTTCGTTCTCGCTGAATCGCCCAGGGGCGGACATCAGCCTGCGCTTTGCCGGCATCCCCATGGGCCACGAATTCACCTCCCTGGTGCTGGCGCTGCTGCAGGTCGGCGGCCACCCCTCGAAAGCCAGCGCCGAAGTGATCGAACAGATCCAGGGCTTGCAGGGTGAGTTCACCTTCGAAACCTACTTCTCGCTGTCGTGCCAGAACTGCCCGGATGTGGTCCAGGCGCTGAACCTGATGGCGGTGCTCAACCCTAACGTGCGCCACGTCGCGATCGACGGCGCGCTGTTCCAGGATGAAGTGGAAAGCCGCAAGGTCATGGCCGTTCCGAGTATCTACCTGAATGGTGAAGTGTTCGGTCAGGGGCGCATGGGCCTTGAGGAAATCCTCGGCAAGATCGACACCAGTGCCGGCGCCCGTCAGGCCGCGAAGATCAACGCCAAGGACGCCTTCGATGTGCTGGTGGTCGGCGGTGGCCCAGCTGGCGCCGCGGCAGCCATCTACGCGGCACGCAAAGGCATCCGTACTGGTGTCGCCGCCGAGCGTTTCGGCGGCCAGGTGCTCGATACCCTGGCCATCGAGAACTTCATCTCGGTGCAGGAAACCGAAGGGCCGAAACTGGCCACGGCGCTGGAAGAGCACGTCAAGCAGTACGACGTCGACATCATGAACCTGCAGCGCGGCGAAGCCTTGATCCCGGCCACTGACGGTGGCCTGCACGAAGTACGCCTGGCCGGCGGCGCCTCGCTCAAGGCCAAGACCGTGATCCTGGCCACCGGTGCCCGCTGGCGCGAAATGAACGTGCCGGGCGAGCAGGAATACCGCGCCCGTGGCGTGGCCTACTGCCCGCACTGCGACGGCCCGCTGTTCAAGGGCAAGCGTGTGGCGGTGATCGGCGGTGGCAACTCCGGTGTGGAAGCGGCCATCGACCTGGCCGGTATCGTCGCCCAGGTGACCCTGATCGAGTTCGACAGCCAACTGCGCGCCGATGCGGTGCTGCAGCGCAAGTTGCACAGCCTGCCGAACGTCACGGTGATCACCCGCGCGCTGACCACCGAAGTGATCGGCAATGGCGAGAAGGTGACCGGCCTGCGTTACAAGGACCGCAGCACCGATGAAGTGCATGACCTGGCGCTGGAAGGCATCTTCGTGCAGATCGGCCTGTTGCCGAACACCGATTGGCTCAAGGGCACGGTCGAGCTGTCGCCGCGTGGCGAGATCATCGTCGATGCCAAGGGCCAGACCAGCATCCCCGGCGTGTTCGCTGCCGGTGACGTGACCACGGTGCCGTACAAGCAGATCGTCATCGCCGTGGGCGAGGGCGCCAAGGCTTCGCTGGCGGCGTTCGATCACCTGATCCGGACTTCGGCGCCGGCGTAAGCCTGTTCCGGCCTCTTCGCGGGGCAAGCCCGCTCCCACGCTATGAACTGCACCTCAAGGGTTGGATGAGTCTCCAACTTCCAGGCGGTGGTCCAAAGCGTGGGAGCGGCGGTGCGCCGCTGCGACTTGCCCCGCGATTGCGTTGGTGTGGCAGTGGCTATCATGAAGGGCAGGCCTATTTCGGAACCTTACCCATGACCCTGATCAGCCGCGAACCCTGGTGGCTCGTGCCACCCCAGCCCGGGCAGAAAGAGCAGGACCTGCACTGGGGCTACCTGGAAATCTACGCCGATGGCCGTACCGTGTTTGTCGACCAGCGCCCCAGCGAGCGCGAAATGGCCGAGCGCAAGAGCTGTCGCAACTTCCCCGAAGCACTCAAGCCCTGACCTCAGCCTTCCAGCTGAGCCAGGCGCTCCTCCAGCGCGGCGATCCGTGCTTCCAGCGCTTCGATGCGCTCCTGCGAGACACTGCCGGCACTGCTGCGTGCGCCACCTTCCTGCTGACGCGCGGCGAGGATCGCCTCGATCTCCGCCGGGTCGCCCAGGGCGTGGGTGTAGCGGTCTTCACGCTGGCCGGCCTGGCGCGGCAGGTGCAGGGCCAGGCCACGGGAGATCAGGCGCTCCAGCTGGTGCTGGACCTGGTCGACGTCTTCGAAATCATGCAGGCGGTTGCTGCGGGTCAGCAGTTCGTTCAGGGTTTGCGGGCCGCGCAGGAACATCAGGCCCATCAGCACCAGTTGCGCCGGGACCAGCTCCAGCGCCTTGTCCACCCGCTGTTCCCAGCGGTCGGCACGGCTGCCCATCTGCAGGCGGGCCATGTTCTGCCCTTCGAGGGCGCGCAGGGCCTGGCCAACCTGGCCGGGGGAGAGGTTCATGACAGGTTCGCGGCTGGTTTTCTGGTTGCAGGCCAGGACCAGGGCATTGAGGGTCAGGGGGTAGGTTTCCGGGTTGCTGGCCTGCTTTTCGATCAACGAACCGAGGACGCGGATTTCGGTGCTGTTGAAGCGGCCTTCGCCAGTGCTTTCGTGTTCAGACATGGCCCTGTCTCATTGCGAGGAAAAGGCCACTAGCCTAGGTAAAGTGCCTGGCTTAAGCAATCGCCGAACACATCGCGGGGCAAGCCCGCTCCCACGCTATGAAAACTGCTCCTCTAAGGGTTGGACGGGTGTCCAACTTCTTGGGGGCAGTCCAAAGCGTGGGAGCGGGGTTAGATCGGAAGGGCCCTATCAGGCGTTGCGCTGCTCCATGGCCTGGCACGCGGCGGCGGTGAACAGCACATCGGTGGAAGAGTTCAGCGCCGTTTCGGCCGAATCCTGCAGCACGCCGATGATGAAACCGACCGCCACCACCTGCATGGCGATCTCGCTGGGAATGCCGAACAGGCTGCAGGCCAGCGGGATCAGCAGCAGCGAACCACCGGCCACGCCCGAGGCGCCGCAGGCACAGACCGCCGCCACTACGCTGAGCAGCACGGCGGTGGGCAGGTCGACCGGGATGCCCAGGGTGTGCACGGCCGCCAGGGTCAGCACAGTGATGGTGATCGCCGCGCCGGCCATGTTGATGGTCGCGCCCAGGGGGATCGACACCGAGTAGGTGTCCTCGTGCAGGCCGAGCTTTTCCGACAGTGCCAGGTTGACCGGGATGTTGGCCGCCGAGCTGCGGGTGAAGAACGCGGTGATGCCGCTTTCGCGCAGGCACAGCAGGGTCAGCGGGTACGGGTTGCGGCGGATTTTCCAGAACACGATCAGCGGGTTCATCACCAGGGCCACGAACAGCATGCAGCCCATCAGCACGCCCAGCAGGTGCAGGTAGCCCAGCAGCGCTTGCAGGCCGGATTGCGCCAGGGTCGAGCTGACCAGGCCGAAAATGCCCAGCGGGGCGAAGCGAATGACCACGCGCACGATCAGGGTGACTCCGTTGGACAAGTCCTCGACCACGGTGCGGGTGGTGTCATTGGCATGGCGCAGGGCAATGCCCAGGCCGATGGCCCAGGTCAGTACGCCGATGAAGTTGGCATTGAGCAGGGCGTTGATCGGGTTGTCGACGGCGCTCAGCAGCAGGTTCTGCATCACTTCGGTGATGCCGCCGGGGGCGCTGAGCGTGGCTTCGCTGGTGTTCAGCACCAGCTGCGAGGGGAACAGCAGGCTGGCGGCCACGGCCACCACTGCCGCGGCAAAGGTGCCCAGCAGGTACAGCCAGAGGATCGGGCGGATATGGGTTTCCTGGCCGTGGCGGTGGTTGGCGATCGAGGCCATCACCAGGATGAACACCAGCACTGGGGCAACCGCTTTCAGGGCGCTGACGAACACCTTGCCAAGAAAGCCAAGGTCACGGGCCACGGAGGGCGCGAGCAGGGCCAGGGCGATGCCGGCCACCAGGCCGATGCAGATCTGCGTCACCAGGCCGGTGCGGTTGATGAGGCGAAGAACGGGGGTCATGTGCAGCGCAATCTCGGGACGAATGAACCGCGCACTTTACCACAGCCAGGTTTGCCACTTATCGCGGGGCAAGCCCGCTCCCACGCAGGGCGTTCGGGCTATCCAGGTCGCGTGGCAGCGGGCTTGTCGGGACGCCGAACCGCCCGCGATGTGTTCACCAGTGAAACAACTCCCGCCGGGCCCCCTCGGTGATCGCCACGATGCCCGGGTGCTTGACCTTGCGCTCCACCGATATGGCATAGAACGACTCGTTCACCGCCTCGGTCTGGCCGATCAGCCGCACCCCGTACTGGCGGCACACTTCTTCGGCGATCACGCTGGGGGCGACGAAGATGCCGCTGCCGGACTGGCCGAAGGCCTGCATCAGCGCGCTGTCGTCGAACTCGCCGACAATGCGCGGCTGCACCTGCTGCTCGGCCAGCCAGCGCAGCAGGCGGCTGCGCACCACGGTTTCCTGGCCGGGAATCAACAGCGGAGCATCGTCCAGGCAGGCGGGGAAGGGCTTGTCGAGCTGTGCGGCCAGGGTGTGCGTGGCAAAGAAGCTCAGGCCGCATTCCCCGAGCTTCTGGCTGTAACCCTTGATGTCCAGGTGGTTGGGCATGGGGCTGTCGGAAATCACCAGGTCCAGGCGCTGGATCGCCAGGTCGGCGAGCAGGCGCTCGAGCTTGTCTTCGCGGCAGCTGATGCGCAGCACCTCGTCCAGCTCCATGGTTGGCGCCAACAGGCGGTAAACGATGGACTTGGGCACCACGTCGGCCACCCCCACGCGGAACAGGATCTGCTCCTGAGGGCCAGCACGCAGCATGGCTTCCAGCTCGCCGCCGATCTGGAACATCTGCTCGGCATAGGTGAGTGCCTGGCGGCCGGTCTCCGTCAGCTCCAGCTGACGACCGACGCGCTGGAACAGCTCCAGGTTCCAGGTCTGCTCGAACAGGCTGATCTGCCCGCTGATCGTCTGCGGCGTAAGATTCAGTTGCTCGCTGGCGCGGGCGATACTCCCGGTCTTTGCTACAGCCCAGAAGTAATGAAGCTGGCGGTAGTTGAGCATGGCGTTTCCGGATTCGTAAAAACCGAAGTATATCAGCTGAAAATACGAATTTTCCGGATGTTTCAGCCCCTCTAGAATGCGACCCCATCAGGCGCACCGCGCGCCGCACGGATATCGACAAGCGAGGACCCCATGTTGCAACTCAAATCCATCGGTACACCCCTGGTACTGGCCCTGGCGTTGTTCGCCATGAGCGGCTGCGACCAGGCCGAGAAGTCCGCCCAGCAGATGCTCGACCAGGCCGCCGAAACGGCCAAGCAGGCCATCGACAAGACCAACGACGCCGCCCAGGAAGCGCTGAGCGACGCCATCGGCAGCGATGGCGAGAAGGCCAAGGCCGAAGACGACAAGAAAGACACCCAAGACATCTGACCCACCGGACCCGAAGCAGGACTGACCAATGGAATATTTGCTGGAACTCGCCGCTAGCCCCACCGCCTGGGTTGCCCTTGCCACCCTGGTGGCCATGGAGGTCGTACTCGGTATCGACAACCTGATCTTCATCTCGATCCTTACCAACAAGCTGCCTGAGGAGTTCCGCTCGAAGGCGCGACGCATCGGCATCAGCATGGCCTTGGTCATGCGCCTGGCGCTGCTCAGCACCGTGGCCTGGATCGTCCAGTTGACCGAGCCGGTGATCGATGTGTTCGGCCACACCTTCTCGTGGAAGGACATGATCCTCATCGCCGGTGGCTTGTTCCTGCTGTGGAAGGCGACCAAGGAGATCCATGAAAGTGTCGACCCCCATGGCGCCAAGGAAGAGTCCAAGCTCGGCAGCACCGTGACCATTGGTTTCACCGCGGCGATCTTCCAGATCCTGCTGCTGGACATCGTCTTCTCGATCGACAGCATCATCACCGCCGTGGGCATGACCGAGCACCTGCCGATCATGATCATCGCCGTGATCAGCGCCGTGATCGTGATGCTGGTGGCCGCCGACCCGCTGGCCAAGTTCATCAACGACAACCCGACCGTGGTGATGCTGGCCCTGGGCTTCCTGATCATGATCGGCATGACCCTGATCGCCGAAGGCTTCGGCGCCCATGTACCGAAAGGCTACGTGTATGCCGCCATGGCCTTCTCGACGGTGATCGAGATGCTCAACATCATGGCCCGCCGGGCGCGCTTGAAGCGCGAGGCTGCCGAGGGTTGAGGTAGTTTCGCCAACCTATCGCGGGGCAAGCCCGCTCCCACGTTATGAACTGCTCCTCAAGGGTTGGATGGGTGTCCAACTTCTTGGGGGCAGTCCAAACCGTGGGAGCGGGCTTGCCCCGCGATGGTTCATGACTTGCCGGCAGTCTTGCGCCGGCGCGGGGTTGTGGCCTTGGCCGCCCCTGGCTCCGCCTTGCGCTTGCCGCCCCCCCCACGTTTCTTCTTCCACGGCGCACCCTTGCCACCCGGCGCCAGGGGCGGGCCGCTGATGTTCAGGCGCATCCCCGCGCAGCGCTGCACCAGCTTGCCCATCCAGGCCGACTGCCGGGCGACGAACTCCTCAAGGCTCATCTCACCGCTTTGCACCATGTCCAGCGCCTGCTCCCAGATGGCCGTGGTGCCGGGGTCGGCGATGGCGCGGGGCACGGCATCGATCAGGCTGAACGCCGCGGGTGTCGCCGACAGCGCCTTGCCATGCTTGACCAGATAACCCCGATCGAGCAGGCCCTGGATGATGCTGGCGCGGGTGGCCTCGGTGCCGATACCGGTGGTTTCCTTGAGCTTCTGCTTGAGCAGCGGGTCATCCACCAGCTTGGCGACGTTCTTCATCGCCTTGATCAGGTCGCCCTCGGTGAACGGCTTGGGCGGTTGGGTCCACAGGTCTTTCAGTTGCAGATCATGCAGCGCGCAGTCCTGCCCTTCGCGCAGCGCGGGCAGCACCTGAGCCGGTGGTGCTTCGCGGCCTTTGGCCGGGGTGAGTGCCTCGGGCAGGGCGCGGCGCCAGCCCGGCTCGACGATCTGCTTGCCCACCGCGCGCAGCGCTTGCCCGGCGCAGTCGAACTCGGCCTGGGTGCGGTCGTATTCGTGGTTGGGCAGGAACTGCGCCAGGTAGCGGGCGCGGATCAGCGTGTAGACCGCCTTGTACTTGGGCGGCAGGCGCGCCGGGTCGCTGGCGGCGGCGGTGGGGATGATGCCGTGGTGGGCGCTGACCTTCTGGTCGTTCCACGCCCGTGAGCGGCGCTGGGGCTCAAGATGCGCTTGCAGCGGTGCGAGGCTGGCGTCGGCACGCTGCAGGGCGGCGAGGATCGCCGGTGCCTCGCCGTGCTGACTGAGCGGCAGGTAGCCGCTGTCGCTGCGCGGGTAGGTGATCAGCTTGTGGGTTTCGTACAGGGCCTGGGCGATGTCCAGCGTCTCCTGGGCGCCCAGGCCGAATTTTTTCGAGCACAGCTCCTGCAGCGTGCCCAGGTCGAAGGGCAGCGGCGCTGCTTCGCGCACGCGCTCGGTGGCAACCTTGAGCACCCGCGCCGTGCCTGCGGCCTGCATGGCGGCGGCAGCCTGCTGCGCCAACGCCTGTTGCAGGCAGCGGCCCTGGTCGTCGCAGGCGTCTTCCGGTGCGCGCCACTGGGCATTGAACACCTGGCCTGCGCTTTCCAGCTGCACGTCGATGGCCCAGAACGGCACAGGCACGAAATCGGCGATGCTGCGGTCGCGGTCCACCACCAGGCGCAATGTCGGGGTTTGCACCCGGCCCACCGGCAGCACGCCCTGGTAGCCGGACTGGCGGCCGAGCAGGGTGAACAGGCGGCTCATGTTCATGCCGATCAGCCAGTCGGCACGCGAGCGGCCCAGGGCCGAGTGGTACAGGCTGAAGGTTTCCTGGCCGGGCAGCAGGCGCCCCAGGGCCTTGCGGATCGAGGCATCGTCCAGTGCCGACAACCACAGGCGCTGGATGGGGCCACGGTAGCGGCAGTGCTCGACCAGTTCGCGGGCGATCATCTCGCCCTCGCGGTCGGCGTCGGTGGCGATCACCAGCTCGCGGGCCTCGCCCAGCAGGCGCTTGACCGCCTTGAACTGGCTGGCGGTCTTGGGCTTGACCGTCATCTTCCACTTGTCGGGGATGATCGGCAGGTCATCGAGGGACCAGCGCTTGTAGCGTTCGTCGTAGCTGTCTGGCGGCGCGGTTTCCAGCAGGTGGCCGATGCACCAGGTGACGCACACGTCGGTGCCTTGCCAGCAGCCATCGCCACGGCGCTGGGCGCCGAGCACCTTGGCGATGTCTTTTGCCTGGGAGGGTTTTTCGCAGAGAAAGAGGCGCATGGCCGGCAACGCTTCATCGTTGGAGATGGGGCACTAGGATGCGCAAGGCAGGGCGGGCAGGCAAGTTTTATCTGTATGTATGTACAGGTTTTATGCCCGCACCTTTGGCAGGGTAGCCCCAGGCACGGCGTTGGACCTGGGGACGAGCCCCGTGCGAACTTGGCCCTTCGCCTGTCAGTCGTGTCAGTGGACGATGTCGCTGGGGCGTTTTTCCTACCTGCAACAAGGACGTCAACTAATGCCCGTATTCGATTACAAGCAGCTCGACAGCGCCGCCTCCGGCGCGCTTTACCAGGACGCCATGGCCCTGGCCATGTACGCCTACCATGGCATCGACGACGGCTTTGCCGCCGGCTACCAGCAACATGGCTTCGGCCTGGGCCTGCCGGCCACGCTGGTCAAGGCGTTGATCGGCGGCAGCGACAGCCAGGGGGTGATCCCCGGCATCCCGTGGAACCCCGATTCCGAAGCCAAGGCGCTGGCCCAGGTGAAGGCCGCCGGCTGGGCGCCGATCAGCGCCGCGCAGTTGGGCTACAACGGCCACACCGACGCCCGCGGTACCTTCCACGGGGAAACGCCGGGCTACACCAGTGCCCAGGTGGAAATCCTCGGGCGCTACGACGCCAATGGCCAGCTGAGCGGGATCGGCATCGCCTTCCGCGGCACCAGCGGGCCCCGCGAGAACCTGCTGGGGGACACCCTGGGCGATGCGGTGAACGACCTGTTGGCGGCGCTGGGGCCGGCCGGCTATGCCCGCGACTACGCGGCCAAGGCCTTCGATGGCCTGCTCGGTGACGTCGCGGCCTTCGCCAAGGCCAACGGCCTGAGCGGCGCCGACATTACCGTCAGCGGCCACAGCCTGGGCGGCCTGGCGGTCAACAGCCTGGCCGACCTGAGCGGTGCGCGCTGGGGTGGCTTCTTTGAGGACGCGCGCTACGTTGCCTTCGCCTCGCCCACCCAGGCGGCAAACCCCGACAAGGTGCTCAACATCGGCTACGAAAACGACCCGGTATTCCGTGCGCTCGACGGCACGTCGGTAACCTGGGGCACCCTGGGCGTGCATGACAGTGCCAAGGCTTCGGCCACCGACAACATCGTCAACTTCAACGACCACTACGCCTCGGACGCCTGGAACCTGCTGCCGTACTCCATCGGCAACATCGCCACCTGGCTGTCGCACCTGCCGGCGGCCTATACCGACGGCCTGGGCCGGGTGCTGGACTCCAGCTTCTATCAGTGGACCAGCCGCGACTCGACCATCGTGGTCAGCAACCTGTCCGACGTCACCCGGGGCTCGACCTGGGTGCAGGACCTCAACCGCAACGCCGAGACGCACAAGGGCAGCACCTTCATCATCGGCAGCGAGCAGGCCGACCTTATCCAGGGCGGGCGTGGCAACGACTACCTGGAAGGGCGCGGCGGCAATGACACCTTCCGTGACCAAGGCGGTTTCAACCTGATCGACGGTGGCAGCGGCCACGACACCTTGAAGCTCGGCGACGCGCTGGCCAACCTGAGCATTGCCCGTGACGGGCAAGGGACGCTGTACGTGCGTGACGCCGACGGCGGCATCAGCCTGGTGCGCAACGTCGAGAGCCTGGTGAGCCAGGAGACGAGCCTGGTGTTCTTCAGCAAGGAGGTCAGCCACACGGTTGGCGCCGATGGCTTGCTCTCAAGCGGCAAGCTCAACCTCTACGCCGCCTCGCAAAGCGGCAGCCAGGCGGGCGACACGCTGGTGGCGGGCAAGCAGGGCCAGTGGTTGTTCGGCCTGGGCGGCGACGACCGCCTGGTGGGCGGTGCGGGCAATGATGTGCTGGTGGGCGGGGCCGGCAACGACCTGCTCAGCGGCGGGGCAGGGCGCGACACCTTCCTGTTCGACGGCCATTTCGGCCAGGACCGGGTGCTGGACTTCAGCAGCCAGGACCGCCTGGTGTTCATGGGGGTGGACGGTGGCACGGCGTCGCGGGACTTCCGCGATCACCTGAGCCAGGTGGGTGATGACCTGGTGCTGACCTTCGGCAAGGACAGCGTGACCCTGGTGGGCATTGCCGGGCAGGGCCTGGCGGACGGCCAGATCGTCATCGCTTGATCGAGCGAACCCGTCGCGGCCGGGCGCCGCGGCGGGTTCAGGCCGGGATCAGTATTCCCAGAAGATGCGCTGCAGTTCCTTGCTGTCCTGGGTCTTGGTCATGGCGACCATGGCCAGGATGCGGGCTTTCTGCGGGTTCAGGTCGTGGGCCACGACCCAGTCGTTCTTGTCGTCAGGCTGTTCGGCGTTGCGCAGAACGAAACCACCCTGGTTGACGTGGGACGAACGAATGATCTGCACGCCGTTCTTGCGCAGTTCCTGCAGGGCAGGGACGACGCGCGACGACACCGAACCGTTGCCGGTACCGGCGTGGATGATCGCCTTGGCGCCGCCCTGGGCCAGAGCCTTGTAGGCGGTGTCGGTGACGTTGCCGTAGCCGTAGGCGATGTCCACGGCAGGCAGGCTGCTGATGGTCTTGATGTCGAACTCGGAGTTGACCGTGTGGCGCTTGGCCGGCAGGCGGAACCAGTAGGACTTGCCTTCCACGACCATGCCCATCGGGCCCCAGGCGCTCTTGAAGGCTTCGGTCTTGATGTTGACCGACTTGCTCACATCGCGGCCGGACTGGATCTCGTCGTTCATGGTCACCAGCACGCCCTTGCCACGGTTCTGCTTGTCGCTGGCCACGGCCACGGCGTTGTACAGGTTGAGCATGCCGTCGGCGGACATGGCGGTGCCCGGGCGCATGGAACCAACCACCACGATCGGCTTGTCGGTCTTTTCCACCAGGTTGAGGAAGTAGGCGGTCTCTTCCAGGGTGTCGGTGCCGTGGGTGATGACGATGCCGTCGACGTCCTTGCTGTCGGCCAGCTCGGCGACACGCTTGCCCAGCTTGAGCAGGTCGTCGTTGCTGATGCTTTCGGAGGCGATCTGCATGACCTGCTCGCCGCGCACGTTGGCGATGTCAGCCAGTTCCGGCACGCCGGCGATCAGCTTGTCGATGCCAAGCTTGGCGGCCTGGTAGGTGGCGCTGTTGGCGGCGCTGGCACCGGCACCGGCGATGGTGCCGCCGGTGGCGAGGATCACCACGTTGGCGAGCTTCTGTTGTTGCTCGGCTTCCTTGGCCGAAACGGTGGTCGGCAGGGCCAGCAGCAGGGCCAGGGTGGCCGGGGTGAAGGCCTTGAGTGCGATGTTGATCATAGTTCTTCTTCTCTCTTCCTATTGAGATGTTCGCTGTGTCGCACCACAGTCAGGCAGGTTTCGTACCAAGCCTTACCGTTCGTCGTTTTTCATCTGTAAGCCGTTGATATTCATCATGTGTAACCTGAATGCGTGAGACTGCGCGGGTTGCCGTCGTTCGGCATCCCGAACAACCGTAGGAAAAGTGTTCGGTTTTTCGGATAAATTGCGGATAATCTGGCGTGCGTGCTGGCGCTTTGCCTACGTACTGGATTTGACAAACGCGGGACCTGTTTCCATAGTGAGTCACCGCAAACGTTTGCATCCGATAAAAAACACAAAATTCGGAGTCATTTCCATGAAGCTGCCGTTCTCCGGTCGTCCGCTGGCCGTCGCTGTGCTCTCTTCGCTGATGTTCGCCCTGCCACTGTCTGCCGCCCATGCCGAGGAGGCGCCCAAGGTCGCCCTGGTGATGAAGTCGTTGGCCAATGAGTTCTTCCGCACCATGGAGGACGGCGCCAAGGACTATCAGAAGGCCCACCCCCAAGATTTCGAGCTGATTGCCAACGGCATCAAGAATGAAACTGATACCGGCGAGCAGATCCGCATCGTCGAGCAGATGGTCAACTCAGGCGCCAAGGCCCTGGTGATCGCGCCGGCCGACTCCAAGGCGCTGGTCGCGGCGGTGAAGAAGGCCATGGACAAAGGCGTGGTGGTGATCAATATCGACAACCGCCTCGACCCCGAACTGC
The DNA here is from genome assembly GCF_049310485.1 of Pseudomonas sp. GZD-209. NCBI lineage: Bacteria > Pseudomonadati > Pseudomonadota > Gammaproteobacteria > Pseudomonadales > Pseudomonadaceae > Pseudomonas > Pseudomonas sp. GZD-209. Next base: position 59,174 of record NZ_JBMOWQ010000052.1, on the reverse strand, counting down.
TCAAGAGCAAGGGCATCAGCGTGCCCTTCGTCGGCCCCGACAACCGCAAGGGCGCGCGCCTCGTCGGCGATTACCTGGCTAAAGAGAAGCTCAAGGCCGGCGATCAGGTCGGCATCATCGAAGGCGTGCCGACCACCACCAACGCCCAGCAGCGCACCGCCGGCTTCAAGGACGCCATGGAAGCCGCGCAGATGAAGATCGTCTCGGTGCAATCCGGCAATTGGGAGATCGACAAAGGCAACGCCGTGGCCGCCTCGATGCTCAACGAATACCCCGACCTCAAGGCGCTGCTGGCCGGCAACGACAGCATGGCGCTGGGCGCGGTCTCGGCCGTGCGCGCTGCGGGCAAGGCCGGCCAGGTGCAGGTGGTCGGCTACGACAACATCAAGGCCATCAAGCCGATGCTCAAGGATGGCCGCGTGCTCGCCACCCTCGACCAGGCCGCCAGCCAGCAGGCGGTGTTTGGCATCCAGGCGGCGTTGACGATGCTCAAGGGCGAGAAGCCTGCCGTGGATGCCGACAATGTGATCCAGACGCCGGTGGAACTGATCACGAAGTGACTGTTCGTGAGTGCGAGGCCTGATGCTTGAGTGGTTGTGGGAGCGGGCTTGCCCCGCGATGGGCGCACCGCGGTGGATGGCACCGGCTGCGCCGGTGTTCGCGGGGCAAGCCCGCTCCCACGCAGGCAAAATCAACAAGCTGTGATTGGTTCTATAAAGAGAGGTGGCCATGTCAGTAACGGCCAATGAAACCATGCTGGCCGTCAGCGGCCTGGGCAAGACTTATGCCCAGCCGGTGCTCGGCGACGTCACCCTCGAGCTGCGCGGCGGCGAGGTGTTGGCGCTGACCGGCGAAAACGGGGCGGGCAAGTCGACCCTGTCCAAGCTGATCAGCGGCCTGGAAATCCCCACCGCCGGGCAGATGCACTACCGCGGCCAGCCCTACAACCCCGGCAGCCGCGCCGAGGCCGAGCGCCTTGGGGTGCGCATGGTGATGCAGGAGCTCAACCTGCTGCCGACCCTGACCGTGGCCGAGAACCTGTTCCTCGACAACCTGCCCAGCCGCTTCGGCTGGATCAGCCAGAAGCGCCTGCGCCAGCTGGCCACGGCGGCCATGGCCCAGGTTGGCCTGGAGGCCATCGACCCGGACACCCCGGTTGGCGAGCTGGGGATCGGCCATCAGCAGATGGTCGAGATCGCCCGCAACCTGATTGGCGATTGCCATGTGCTGATCTTCGACGAGCCCACCGCCATGCTCACCAGCCGTGAGGTGGAGCTGCTGTTCACCCAGATCGAGCGCCTGCGCCAGCGTGGCGTGGCCATCGTCTATATCTCGCACCGCCTCGAAGAGCTGCAGCGCGTAGCCCAGCGCATCGCCGTGCTGCGCGACGGCAAGCTGGTATGCGCCGAGCCGATCCAGCGCTACAGCAGCAACGAGCTGGTCAACCTGATGGTCGGCCGCGAGCTGGGTGAACACATCGACCTTGGTCGCCGCCAGATCGGCGCGCCGTTGCTCAAGGTCGACAAGCTCAGCCGTGGCGACAAGGTGCGCGAGGTGTCGTTCGAAGTGAGGGCAGGGGAGATCTTCGGCATCTCCGGGCTGATCGGTGCCGGGCGCACCGAACTGCTGCGCCTGATCTACGGCGCCGACCGCGCCGACAGCGGGCAGATTGCCCTTGGCCTGCCGCCGCAGCCGGTGAGCATCGACTCGCCCAAGGCCGCCGTGGCCGCCGGCATCGCCCTGATCACCGAGGACCGCAAGGGCGAAGGCTTGCTGCTGACTCAGTCGATCAGCGCCAACATCGCCCTGGGCAACCTGGGCGCCGTATCCCGTGCCGGTGTGCTCGATCGCGACGCCGAACGCAGTCTGGCCGAACGGCAGATCAGCGCCATGCGCATTCGCAGCGCCGGCCCGGCGCAGGCGGTGGGAGAGCTGTCCGGCGGCAATCAGCAGAAGGTGGTGATCGGCCGTTGGCTCGAGCGTGACTGCCAGGTGCTGCTGTTTGATGAGCCCACCCGCGGGATCGACGTGGGTGCCAAGTTCGACATCTATGGCCTGCTCGCCGAGCTCGCTCGCCAGGGCAAGGCCCTGGTGGTGGTGTCCAGCGACCTGCGCGAGCTGATGCTGATCTGCGACCGCATCGCCGTGCTGTCCGCCGGGCGGCTGATCGACACCTTCGACCGTGACCGCTGGAGCCAGGACCAGTTGCTTGCCGCCGCCTTTGCCGGCTACCAGAAACGTGATGCCCTGCTGCACGACGCAGCTCCCAGGATGGACGCATGAAAACCACCCCTCTCGACACCCAGGGCGCCGTGCCCGCCCGCCGCAGCGGCAACTATTATGGCCTGGGCACCTACCTGGGCCTGGCCGGCGCCTTGCTGGCGATGATCGTGCTGTTCTCGTTGCTCAGCAGCCACTTTCTCTCCTACGCCACCTTCAGCACCCTGGCCAACCAGATCCCCGACCTGATGGTGTTGGCGGTGGGCATGACCTTCGTGTTGATCATCGGCGGCATCGACCTGTCGGTGGGCTCGGTGCTGGCGCTGGCCGCCTCCACGGTCAGCGTGGCGATTCTCGGCTGGGGATGGGGCGTGCTGCCTGCGGCCTTGCTCGGCATGGCCGTTGCGGCGCTGGCCGGCAGCATCACCGGCAGCATTACCGTGGCCTGGCGCATCCCGTCGTTCATCGTCTCGCTGGGCGTACTGGAGATGGCCCGCGGCCTCGCCTACCAGTTCACCGACTCGCGCACCGCGTACATCGGCGATGCCTTCGCCTGGTTCTCCAACCCCATCGCCTTCGGCATTTCGCCGGCCTTCATCATTGGCCTGCTGGTGATCGTGCTGGCCCAACTGGTGCTGACCCGCACGGTGTTCGGCCGCTACCTGATCGGCATCGGCACCAACGAAGAAGCCGTGCGCCTGGCCGGTATCGACCCGCGCCCGTACAAGATCCTGGTGTTCGCCCTGATGGGCGTGCTCGCAGGCCTGGCCGCGCTGTTCCAGATTTCCCGCCTGGAGGCCGCCGACCCCAACGCCGGGGCCGGCCTGGAGCTGCAGGTGATCGCCGCCGTGGTGATCGGCGGCACCAGCCTGATGGGTGGGCGCGGCTCGGTCATCAGTACGTTCTTCGGGGTGCTGATCATCTCGGTGCTGGCCGCAGGCCTTGCCCAGATCGGTGCTTCGGAACCCACCAAACGCATCATCACCGGGGCGGTCATCGTCATCGCCGTGGTGCTCGACACTTACCGTAGCCGGCGTGCAAACCGGCGGAACTGATAAAACATGGCCACCATCAAAGATGTCGCGGCACTGGCGGGTATTTCCTACACCACCGTGTCCCATGTACTGAACAAGACCCGTCCGGTCAGCGAACACGTGCGCCTGAAGGTCGAGGCGGCGATCGCCGAGCTCGACTACGTGCCCAGCGCCGTGGCCCGCTCGCTGAAGGCCCGCAGCACCGCCACCATTGGCCTGCTGGTGCCCAACAGCGTCAACCCGTACTTCGCTGAGCTGGCCCGGGGCATCGAGGATGCCTGCGAGCGCAACGGCTACTGCGTGATCCTGTGCAACTCCGACGACGATCCGCAGAAGCAGCGCAGCTACCTGCGCGTGCTGCTGGAAAAACGCATCGACGGCCTGGTTGTCGCCTCGGTGGGCGAGGAGCGTGACCTGCTCGACAGCCTGGCCTGCGTGCGCACGCCCATGGTCATCGTCGACCGCGCGCTGGACGGCGTCGAGGCAGACCTTGTGCGGATCGATCACGAGCACGGCGCTTACCTGGCCACCCGCCACTTGCTGGAGCTGGGCCATCGCGACATCGCCACCATCGCAGGCCCCGTGGACACCGGCGTCAGTCAACTGCGCCTGGCCGGTTTCCGTCGGGCCATGGCCGAGGCCGGGTTGCGCATTGCCGCCGGGCATGTGTTGCACAGCGACTTCACCAGCCCCGGAGGCCATGCCGCCGCGGCGCGCCTGCTCGATGGCCAGCGGCCGACGGCGATCTTCGCCGGCAACGACATGATCGGCTTTGGCGTGCTGCGCGCCGCCGCCGAACGCAATATCAACGTGCCGGGCGAGCTGTCGGTGATCGGTTTCGACGACATCGAGCTGAGCCGCTATGTGTACCCGGCGCTGACCACAGTCGGCCAGTCGATCCGTGAGCTGGGCGAGAGCGCGGCGGCGCTGCTGCTGTCGCGCATTGGCGCACCGAGCTGTGGGGCGGTGGAGCAGCGCATCGTCGCGCCGCGCATCGTCCTGCGCGAATCCACCGGGCCGCGCCCGGACCTGTTCAACGATTACCGTTAAGGAATGCCCATGGATGCCAAGGTGGTAGTGGTCGGCAGCCTCAACATGGACCTGGTGGCCCGCGCCCAGCGCCTGCCACGGGGCGGTGAGACCCTGGCCGGTGACAGCTTCTTCACCGTGCCCGGCGGCAAGGGTGCCAACCAGGCCGTGGCCGTGGCCCGGCTGGGCGCCAGCGTGGCGATGGTCGGCAATGTGGGTGACGATGCCTACGGCCAGCAACTGCGCAAGGCGCTGGAAGTGGAAGGTGTCGACTGCCAGGGCGTCGGCGTCTGCCCGGGGGTTTCCAGTGGCGTGGCGCTGATCGTGGTGGATGCCGCCAGCCAGAACGCCATCGTCATCATTGCGGGTGGCAATGGCTTGCTCAGCCCTGAGTCGGTGCAACGCTTCGACGCGTTGCTGCAGCAGGCCGAGGTGATCATCTGCCAGCTTGAAGTGCCTGCCGAGACTGTGGCCTGGACCCTGGCGCGCGGGCGCGAGCTGGGCAAGACCGTGATCCTCAACCCGGCGCCGGCCACCGGCCCGCTGCCGACGGGCTGGTACGCCCAGGTGGACTACCTGATCCCTAACGAGAGCGAGGCCGAGGCGCTGACCGGGGTGGTGGTGACCGACCTCGACAGTGCTCGCCGTGCCGGCGAGCAGTTGATAAAGCTGGGGGCAGGGAAGGTGATCGTCACCCTGGGTGCCCAGGGTGCATTGTTTGTCGACGGGCAGGGCGACAGGCATTTCCCCGTCGCACCGGTCAACGCGGTGGACACCACGGCGGCCGGTGACACCTTCGTCGGTGGCTTTGCCGCCGGCCTGGCCCGCGGCCTTTCGCGCGAAGACGCAATCGTTTTCGGGCAGCGTGCTGCGGCGTTGTCGGTCACCCGCGTGGGGGCCCAGCCTTCGATTCCCTATTTGCAGGAGCTGGCGCCATGAAGAAGACCCCGTTGCTGAACGTTGCCCTGTCACGGGTTATTGCCGGGTTGGGCCATGGCGACATTGTGGTGATCGGTGATGCCGGTTTGCCGTTGCCGCCTGGGGTCGAACTGATCGACCTGGCGCTGACACCGGGGATTCCCGACTTCGCCAGCGTGCTGCGGGTGGTGTTGAGCGAGATGCAGGTGGAGCGGCATGTACTGGCCGAGGAAATCATCCAGGCTGCGCCGCCGGCGTTGGTGGAGGTTGAACGTTTGCGTGGCGAGGGGGTGATCGGCCCGTGCCAGTTACTGACCCACGCTGAATTCAAGGTGTTGTGCCAGCAGGCACGGGCCGTGGTGCGCACGGGTGAGTGCAAGCCTTACAGCAATATCGCGCTGGTGGCGGGCGTCATTTTTTGAGTCGTCACCCTCGCGGGGCAAGCCCGCTCCCACGGTTTGGCGCTGTTCACAGCCAAAGTGAGCTGCCCCTGAGGAGCAGGGTGCCTCAAGAGCGTGGGAGCGGGCTTGCCCCGCGATTGAATGGATCACCAAGCAACAAGGAGTGCTGAATGTCTCTCAAACGCCTGCTCCAAGGAGCTGCTCTGATGTCTGCGTTAACCGCTACCACGTTGATGGCCGCCCCAAGCGACCTGATCATCGACACCGACCCCGGCGCCGACGACGTGGTCGCGCTGCTGCTGGCCATGGCTTCGCCTGACGAGCTGAAAATCCGCGCCATCACCACGGTCGCTGGCAACGTGCGCCTGGACAAGACCTCGCGCAACGCCCGCCTGGCCCGTGAGTGGGGTGGCCGTGAAGATATTCCGGTCTATGCCGGGGCAGGGCGGCCGTTGCTGCGCACGCCGATCTACGCTGCCAATGTGCACGGTGAAGAAGGGCTGACCGGCATCCAGGTGCATGAGCCGAAACAGCCCTTGGCCAAAGGCAATGCCGTGCAATACCTGGTCGATACCCTGGGCGCCGCCGAGCCCCACAGCATCACCGTCGCCATGCTCGGCCCGCAGACCAACCTGGCCCTGGCGCTGATCCAGCAGCCGGACATCGCCAAGGGCATCAAGGAAGTGGTGGTCATGGGCGGCGCTCACTTCAATGGCGGCAATATCACCCCGGCGGCCGAGTTCAACCTGTATGCCGACCCACACGCTGCCGAGGTGGTGCTGGCCAGTGGCGTCAAGCTCACTTACTTGCCGCTGGACGTCACCCACAAGCTGCTCACCAGCGATGCACGCCTCAAGCAACTGGCGGCGGTGAACAACAAGGCCAGCAAGCTGGTGGTGGATATCCTCAACGCCTACATCAAGTTCGACATGGACACCTACGGCATGCCTGGCGGCCCGGTGCACGACGCCAGCGTGATCGCCTACCTGCTCAAGCCCGAGCTGTTCAAGGGGCGGGACATCCACATGGTGGTCGACAGTCGCGAGGGCCCGACTTTTGGCCAGACCGTCGCCGACTGGTACGGCGTGCTCAAACAGCCCGCCAATGTCACCTGGGTGGAGGAGGGCGACGCACAGGGCTTCTTCGATCTGCTCAGCGCACGCCTGGCTCGATTGCAATAGCAGCCTGAGGCGCGTGGCGTTCCAGTACCTGCTCGATGAAGCTGCGCGCCGCTTCACCGCCGCGGTCGCGCACCAGCAGATCGATGGCGATCAGTACCAGTTCTTCGGGCGAACCCGGGCTATAGGCACTCTGGCCTTCGTCCCATTTGACCTTGATGTCGGCATCGATGCTGTGGTTGCTCATGAAGCGCTCTCGCTGGGGCCTGGGCTGAGGAGTCGAATACCGGGTCCTGGCGTTCGAGGGGGAGGCGTTGCGCACTCCACTGTTTGCAGTAAATCATGCCTTGGTCACCTTGGCCCTGCGACTTAGGCATAAGGGCGGCGTCAGGGTGAACCAGTGGTTCGGTGCAAAATCCCGTCACGATTGCCCTTCGCGTCTACGGCCGGGTTCAGGCAGAATCTTGCAGTTTTGCAACAATCAGTTTTAGGGGCTGTCGTATTGGACAGTTCCCACGATCGATTAGGAGGATTCATGTTCCGTACCCGCGCTTCCCTGGCAACCCTGTTGCTGGCTACCGTTCTCGCAGGCTGCAGCACCGGCGGCACCTCGGGTGGCACCGCCGCCCCTGCCGCCCCGGCCGGCAACGATGGCCGCTGCGAAGCCAGTGGCGCCGATTTCACCGTCGGCAAGCCGGCTACCGCGGAGTTGCTCGAGCAAGCGCGCAAGGCCAGTGGCTCGCAGATGGCGCGCATCCTCAAGCCCCACGACATGATCACCCTGGAGTATCGCTCCGAGCGCCTGAACCTGAATGTCGATGACAAAGGTGTGGTTACCCGCGTCAACTGCGGCTGATCCGATCGCAGGGCAAGCACCCTCCCGTGTTAGCGTGGGAGCGGGCTTGCCCCGCGATGAGAGCCTGCAAGGGCCATGGCGCCTTTTCTCGCGCCCAATAAAAAACCCGCCACAAGTGGCGGGTTTTTTACAGCTATCCGAATTACTCCGGACGAACCTGTGCAGCCTGCATGCCCTTCTGGCCGCGCTCGGCGACGAAGGAAACAGTCTGACCTTCTTTCAGGCTCTTGAAACCGTCGGTTTCGATGGCCTTGAAGTGTACGAACAGGTCGTCGCCGCCGCCTTGTGGGGTGATGAAGCCGAAGCCTTTTTCATCATTGAACCATTTGACGGTGCCGGTTTGGCGATTGGACATGGGATGAATCTCCAGAAACATGATTTTTTTTCGAGGTGCGATGCGGCCAAGGCTGCAGGGGCACCGGGTACATCATAGTCTAATTCTGCGGATCAAGCGCCTATTACCTTCGCACTATGTCGATAAAGCGCAAATGAAGGGGGGCAAGGTCGCATAAAACGCGGCTATTTCGGCTTGCAGGCAGCCTGCACGGCGGCCTGGGCACGGTGCATCAGCTTGGCGTCGACACCGTCCGAGCTGTCGAGGTCCTTGATCTCCTCGTCGGTAAAGTTCTTTTTGATGGCCTGGGCGCCGCAGGTGCAGTGCTTGGTCGCCGTCGCGGCGTCGACGCCTTGCGCCTTGGCCGTTTCCTGGCACTGGGCCATGTAGTTTTTCTCCTTGCCCGCCGGGAAATCGCCCGCAGTGGCAGCCAAGGGCAGCAGCAGGGCGCTAACGGCGCAGGCGGCCAGAAGGGAGGGAAGTCGCATAACCGGATACTCCTTGGGTTAAGGTCTCATCAAGAGTAGGTTGCTTCAGAAGGTCTGATAGGAAATTTTCCGTACAAGTTCACCTGGCCGGCACTCTTCCCAAAATTTTCTGCCGACCCCTCTAGCCCCGTGCTAGCATGCCTCCCTTGCGGTATGCCTGTGGCAGCCGCATTTCTTTTTATACCTCCAGTCACTCTGGTTCGCCCCTGACCGGCCGAAAGGTCTCTGCCACTGTGAGGCAGGCTTTCCCGCGGGAAAGGCAGGGCGGATCTTGTACTGGCTCATCCCAACCCACGTGACCTTTGGTAGGGGTCACCACTAGGAGAGGAGGCGCCATGCCCGTTATTACTCTTCCCGATGGCAGTCAACGCACGTTCGACCAGCCGGTATCCGTAGCCGAAGTCGCCGCCTCGATCGGCGCCGGCCTGGCCAAGGCCACCCTGGCCGGCAAGGTCGACGGCAAGCTCGTCGATGCCTGCGACAAGATCGCTCACGACGCCACCCTGCAGATCATCACCCCCAAAGATGCAGAGGGACTGGAGATCATCCGTCACTCGTGCGCCCACCTGATCGGCCACGCAGTGAAGCAGCTGTACCCGACCGCCAAGATGGTGATCGGCCCGGTGATCGACGAAGGCTTCTATTACGACATCGCCTACGAGCGTCCCTTCACCCCGGACGATCTCGCTGCGATTGAAAAGCGCATGCAGCAGCTGATCGACACCGACTACGACGTGGTCAAGAAGATGACCCCGCGTGCCGAAGTCATCGACGTGTTCACCAGCCGTGGCGAAGACTACAAGCTGCGCCTGGTCGAAGACATGCCGGATGAACAGGCCATGGGCCTGTACTACCACGAAGAATACGTCGACATGTGCCGCGGCCCGCACGTGCCGAACACCCGCTTCCTCAAAGCTTTCAAGCTGACCAAGCTGAGCGGCGCCTACTGGCGCGGCGATGCCAAGAACGAGCAGCTGCAGCGCGTGTACGGCACCGCCTGGGCCGACAAGAAGCAGCTGGCGGCCTACATCCAGCGCATCGAAGAAGCCGAAAAACGCGACCACCGCAAGATCGGCAAGCAGCTCGACCTGTTCCACCTGCAGGAAGAAGCGCCGGGCATGGTGTTCTGGCACGCCAACGGCTGGACCATCTACCAGGTACTCGAGCAGTACATGCGTAAAGTCCAGCGCGAAAACGGCTACTCGGAAATCAAGACCCCGCAGGTCGTCGACCGCATCCTCTGGGAGCGTTCCGGCCACTGGACCAACTACGCCGAGAACATGTTCACCACTTCGTCGGAAAGCCGCGACTACGCGGTAAAACCGATGAACTGCCCGTGCCACGTGCAGGTGTTCAACCAGGGCCTGAAGTCCTACCGCGACCTGCCGCTGCGCCTGGCCGAGTTCGGTGCCTGCCACCGCAACGAACCGTCCGGTGCGCTGCACGGCATCATGCGCGTGCGTGGCTTCGTGCAGGACGACGCGCACATCTTCTGTACCGAAGAACAGGTGAAGAAAGAAGCCGCCGACTTCATCAAGCTGACCCTCGATGTGTACAAGGACTTCGGTTTCACCGACGTCGCCATGAAGCTCTCGACTCGCCCGGCCAAGCGCGTGGGTTCCGAAGAGCTGTGGGACCGCGCCGAAGGCGCCCTGGCCGAAGCGCTTAACGACTCCGGCCTTGAGTGGGAATACCAGCCGGGCGAGGGCGCGTTCTACGGCCCGAAGATCGAGTTCACCCTGCGCGATTGCCTGGGCCGTAACTGGCAGTGCGGCACTCTGCAGTACGACCCGAACCTGCCGGAGCGCCTCGACGCCAGCTACATTGCCGAAGACAACAGCCGCGTGCGCCCAGTGATGCTGCACCGCGCCATCCTCGGTTCGTTCGAGCGCTTCATCGGTATGCTCATCGAGCACTACGCTGGCGTGTTCCCGGCATGGCTGGCGCCGACGCAAGCCGTGATCATGAATATCACCGACAAGCAGGCCGATTTCGCCCTCGAGGTCGAGAAATCTCTGAACGGTAGCGGTTTCCGTGCCAAGTCGGACTTGAGAAATGAGAAGATCGGCTTTAAAATCCGCGAGCATACTTTGCTCAAGGTCCCGTACCTTTTGGTTATAGGGGATCGTGAAGTCGAAACGCAAACCGTCGCAGTGCGTACTCGCGAAGGCGCTGACCTGGGCTCCATGCCCGTCGCCCAGTTCGCTGAGCTGCTGCAACAGGCGGTTTCCCGGCGTGGTCGCCAAGAATCGGAGTAATGACTATTAAGCGTGAAATGAGAAACGATAAGCGTGCTGTACCGAAAGCCCCGATCAACGAGAATATCTCGGCCCGCGAGGTTCGGTTAATTGGCGCTGATGGCGAGCAGGTTGGCATCGTCTCGATTGATGAAGCGCTTCGTATTGCTGATGAAGCGAAGCTGGATCTGGTAGAGATCTCTGCAGACGCGGTACCGCCTGTCTGCAAGGTCATGGACTACGGCAAGCACCTCTTCGAGAAGAAGAAGCAGGCCAACGAAGCCAAGAAAAACCAGAAGCAGATTCAGATTAAAGAAATCAAGTTTCGTCCAGGGACGGAGGATGGGGATTACCAGGTAAAACTACGCAACCTGGTACGTTTCCTTACCGATGGGGACAAGGCCAAGATCTCTCTGAGATTCCGTGGCCGTGAGATGGCCCACCAGGAGCTGGGCATGGAGCTGTTGAAGCGGGTTGAAGCTGACCTCGCCGAATACGGCACCGTTGAGCAGCATCCGAAGATGGAAGGACGCCAGCTTATGATGGTCATCGCCCCCAAGAAAAAGAAGTAATCTCCCGGGCACGGCAGGCCTGATGATTATGTGTAATTTTATCGAATGCGGAGTTCCAACATGCCAAAAATGAAAACCAAGAGCGGTGCTGCGAAGCGTTTCCTGAAAACTGCTTCCGGCTTCAAGCACAAGCACGCTTTCAAAAGCCACATCCTGACCAAAATGTCGACCAAGCGTAAGCGTCAACTGCGCGGTGCCAGCTTGCTGCACCCGTCTGACGTGGCAAAAGTCGAGCGCATGCTGCGCGTACGTTAATTTCGGTCAAAGATAGAGGAAGTTACTCATGGCTCGTGTAAAGCGTGGCGTCATCGCTCGTAAGCGTCACAAGAAAATTCTGAAACTGGCTAAAGGCTACTACGGTGCACGTTCGCGCGTATTCCGTGTTGCCAAGCAGGCTGTCATCAAGGCAGGCCAATACGCCTACCGCGACCGTCGCCAGAAGAAGCGTCAGTTCCGCGCTCTGTGGATCGCTCGTATCAACGCCGGTGCACGCACCAACGGCCTGTCTTACAGCCGTCTGATTGCTGGCCTGAAAAAAGCGTCGATCGAAATCGACCGCAAGGTTCTGGCTGACCTGGCAGTGAACGAAAAAGCGGCGTTTGCTGCAATTGTCGAGAAAGCTAAAGCCGTTCTGGCCTAAGTACCCACGACAATCATCCGCCGGCGCCCTGCGCCGTCGGGTGTAAAACGTCATCGATAGGGGAAGAGCCTTCAAAAGCTCTTCCCCTATTTTCGTATCTGGAGTCTGTACATGGAAAACCTGGACGCGCTGGTTGCCCAAGCCCTTGAGGCCGTGGAACGCGCTGAAGACATCACAACCCTGGAACAGATCCGGGTCCAATTCCTCGGCAAGAAAGGCGAGCTGACCCAGGTGATGAAGACCCTGGGCAACCTGCCAGCCGAAGAGCGCCCCAAGGTTGGCGCGCTGATCAACGACGCCAAGGAACGCGTCACCGATGTGCTCAACGCACGCAAGGCCGCCTTTGAAGAGGCCGAGCTCAACGCTCGCCTGGCCGCCGAATGCATCGACGTCACCCTGCCAGGCCGTGGCCAGACCACCGGCGGGCTGCACCCGATCACCCGTACTCTCGAGCGCATCGAGCAGTTCTTCACCCACATCGGCTACGGCATCGCCGAAGGCCCTGAGGTCGAAGACGACTACCACAACTTCGAAGCGCTCAACATCCCCGGCCACCACCCGGCCCGGGCGATGCACGACACCTTCTATTTCAATGCCAACATGCTGCTGCGTACCCACACCTCGCCGGTGCAGGTGCGTACCATGGAATCGAGCCAGCCGCCGATTCGCATTGTCTGCCCGGGCCGCGTCTACCGCTGCGACTCGGATATCACCCATTCGCCGATGTTCCACCAGGTCGAAGGCCTGCTGATCGACCGCGATATCAACTTTGCCGACCTCAAGGGCACCATCGAAGAGTTCCTGCGGGTGTTCTTCGAGAAAGAACTGGCCGTGCGCTTCCGCCCGTCGTTCTTCCCCTTCACCGAGCCGAGCGCCGAAGTGGATATCCAGTGCGTGATGTGCTCCGGCAAAGGCTGCCGCGTGTGCAAGCAGACCGGCTGGCTGGAAGTGATGGGCTGCGGCATGGTCCACCCGAGCGTGCTGCGCATGTCCGGCATCGACCCGGAAGAATTCCAGGGCTTCGCCTTCGGCATGGGCGCCGAGCGCCTGGCCATGCTGCGCTATGGCGTCAACGATTTGCGTCTGTTCTTCGACAACGACCTGCGGTTCCTGGCGCAATTCCGCTAGGCCCAATCGACGCAAATTCTAGGAGAACAGCATGAAATTCAGTGAACAGTGGCTGCGCGGTTGGGTAAACCCGCAAGTCTCCCGTGACGAACTGGTCGCCCGCCTGTCCATGGCCGGCCTCGAAGTCGACAGCGTGACCCCCGCTGCCGGCCAGTTCAGCGGCATCGTGGTGGGCGAGATCCTCGCCACCGAACAACACCCGGACGCCGACAAGCTGCGCGTGTGCCAGGTAAGCAACGGCGCAGAAACCTTCCAGGTGGTCTGCGGCGCCCCCAACGCCCGCCCAGGCATCAAGATCCCGTTCGCCATGATCGGTGCCGAGCTGCCGGGCGACTTCAAGATCAAGAAAGCCAAGCTGCGCGGCGTCGAGTCCTTCGGCATGCTGTGCTCGGCTGCCGAACTGCAGATCAGCGAAGAGAACGACGGCCTGCTGGAACTGGCTGCTGACGCCCCGATTGGCCAGGACATTCGCCAGTACCTGAACCTCGACGACGCCAGCATCGAGATCGGCCTGACCCCGAACCGCGGCGACTGCCTGTCCCTGGCCGGCCTGGCCCGCGACGTCAGCGCCCTGTACGACGTCCCGGTCACTCGCCCGGTAGTGCCGGCTGTCCCCGCAGCCCACGACGAAGTGCGCTCGGTGGAAGTCAGTGCCCCGGCTGCCTGCCCACGTTACCTGGGCCGCGTTATCCGTAACGTCGACCTGAGCAAGCCGACCCCGCTGTGGATGGTCGAGCGCCTGCGCCGCAGCGACGTGCGCAGCATCGACGCCGCCGTCGACATCACCAACTACGTGATGCTCGAACTCGGCCAGCCGATGCACGCCTTCGACCTCGCCGAAATCAACGGCGGCATCCGCGTGCGCATGGCCGAAGAGGGCGAGAAGCTGGTCCTGCTGGACGGCCAGGAAGTTGCCCTGCGCGCCGACACCCTGGTGATCGCCGACCACACCCGCGCCCTGGCCATTGCCGGCGTGATGGGTGGCGAGCACAGCGGCGTCAACACCGAGAAGACCCGCGACCTGTTCCTGGAAAGCGCCTTCTTCGAGCCGATCTCCGTCGCCGGTAAGGCCCGTTCCTACGGCCTGCACACCGACGCCTCGCACCGCTACGAGCGCGGTGTCGATTCGCAACTGGCCCGCGAAGCCATGGAGCGCGCCACCGCGCTGCTGCTGGAGATCGTCGGCGGTGAAGCCGGCCCGATCGTCGAAGCCGTCAGCCAACAGCACCTGCCGAACATCGCGCCGATCACGCTGCGCGACGAACGCATCACCCAGATGCTCGGCCTGCAGATGGACGCCACCCAGGTCGAGCAGTTGCTCAACGCCCTGGAGCTGAAAACCAGCACCAGTGGGGCAGGGCAGTGGACTGTCACCGTGCCAAGCCACCGCTTCGACATCAGCCTGGAAGTCGACCTGATCGAAGAACTGGCCCGCCTGTACGGCTACAACAACCTGCCGGTCCGCTACCCACAGGCGCGCCTGGCGCCCCAGGGCAAGCCAGAGACCCGCGGCGAGCTGCCGAACCTGCGTCGCCTGCTGGTCGCCCGCGGCTACCAGGAAGCCATCACCTACAGCTTCATCGACCCGAAACTGTTCGAGCTGTTCACCCCAGGCGTCGAGCCGCTGGTGCTGGCCAACCCGATCTCCAACGACATGGCCGCCATGCGCGCCTCGCTGTGGCCGGGCCTGGTCAAGGCGATGCAGCACAACCTCAACCGCCAGCAAGACCGCGTGCGCCTGTTCGAAAGCGGCCTGCGCTTCGTCGGCCAGCTGGGTGACCTCAAGCAGCAGCCGATGATCGCCGGCGTCGTCACCGGCAGCCGCCTGCCCGAAGGCTGGGCCAACGGCCGTGACGGCATCGACTTCTTCGACGTGAAAGCTGACGTGGAAGCCCTGCTGGGCTACTCGGGCGCCCTGAGCGACTTCAGCTTCGTCGCCGGCAAGCACCCAGCCCTGCACCCAGGCCAAACCGCCCGCATCGAGCGCGACGGCAAGGAAGTCGGCTACCTCGGCGCCATCCACCCGGAACTGGCCAAGACCCTCGGCCTCGACCGCCCGGTCTACGTCTTCGAGCTGGTGCTCGGCGATGTAGTGGAAGGCCGCCTGCCGAAGTTCAGCGAACTGTCCAAGTTCCCGGAAACCCGCCGTGACCTGGCCTTGATCGCAGGCCGTGATGTGGCTTCCAGTTCGGTGCTTGAAGTAATTCGTGACAATGCCGGCGAATGGCTCACAGACCTCAGGCTGTTTGACGTCTACCAGGGTAAAGGCATTGATCCTGATAGAAAAAGCCTGGCCGTCGGCTTGACCTGGCAACATCCATCGCGCACTCTTAACGACGATGAGGTGAACGAAACCCTGCAAAATATCCTCACCTCGCTCGAACAAAGGTTGAACACCACGTTAAGGAAATAACGGCATGGGTGCTCTGACGAAAGCTGAGATGGCCGAGAGGCTGTACGAGGAGCTGGGGCTCAACAAGCGAGAGGCCAAGGAGCTGGTCGAGCTGTTTTTCGAAGAAATTCGGCATGCGCTTGAAGATAACGAGCAGGTCAAGTTGTCCGGTTTCGGCAACTTCGACCTTCGCGACAAACGCCAGCGGCCGGGCCGCAACCCCAAAACAGGGGAAGAGATCCCGATCACCGCTCGCCGCGTCGTCACCTTTCGTCCAGGGCAGAAGCTGAAAGCCCGGGTAGAGGCCTATGCTGGAACCAAGCCATAACGACGAGCTGCCCCCCATCCCGGGCAAACGCTACTTCACCATCGGTGAAGTCAGCGAGCTCTGTGCGGTAAAACCGCACGTGCTGCGCTACTGGGAGCAGGAATTTCCGCAGCTCAACCCGGTGAAGCGCCGTGGGAACCGGCGGTATTATCAGCGCCAAGACGTGCTGATGATCCGCCAGATCCGCGCTTTGCTGTATGACCAAGGCTTTACCATTGGCGGGGCGCGGTTGCGGCTTTCCAGTGATGAGGTCAAAGATGATTCCAGCCAGTACAAGCAGCTGATTCGGCAGATGATTGCCGAGTTGGAGGATGTGTTGGTGGTGTTGAAGAAGTGACCCGTTTTCCGATGAATGGAAATTTTTGAAAAAAAGCTTTCATTAATCAAAAGGTTAGGGTACATTTCTTCTCGTTCTCGGCAATATTGAGAACCGCCTTGTCGGGGCGTAGCGCAGCCCGGTAGCGCACTTGCATGGGGTGCAAGGGGTCGAGTGTTCGAATCACTCCGTCCCGACCATTATTGAAACGAAAAAGCCCAGTCGGCAACGACTGGGCTTTTTTGTTATATGCATTTTCATTAGGGTTGCTGTCATTTTGGTTAAGTTGACTCTTGTGTTATGTTGGCTGAACCTTCCATTTTTCTCGAGCTGTATCGCTGATCGCATCTACCACAGTCGATGAACTTTAGGAGCTTTTCATGAAGGCAACTGCAGGAACGGCTTTGTCTTGGTCAGAACTCGACCAGGCTCCCGAAGAGCCTGGGGTTTATGCGTGGTACTCCAGACTTGTTATATCAAAGGCAGATATTGATCTGGCCATTAAACAAATTATTCTGGCGCGCGAGAAAAGTATTTATGATGCTCGTGTTACCGTCGAAATGATCTTAGATAAATTTGTTTTTGGGCCATATCAAGAAACGCCATATCAAGTTTCACTGAGAGGGCAGCTAAAGCCAAAATTTATTGGTGAGGTGCTTCATGAGCCATCAAAGTCAGATACTCTGATTGATCGTTTAATACATGAGCCAGAAAGACTCAGGGTCATCGCTGATGTGCTTCGTAAGGCAGCGCCGTGGTTCACTGCGCCATTATATATTGGGATGGCGAAAAATTTGCGATCAAGATTGCTACAACACCGTAAGAAAATAGTAAATCTGAGAGATAAATATGGTGGTGGTAGTAAGGATATCAACGCTGAGGCAGGGTTTGCTAACCAGGTTGCGGCGAGAAATTTTGACCCAACAAATTTATTTGTGCATATTGAAGTAATTGATGTCATTGCTAGTGAGCATAATGATTTAGAAAACATTCTCAATAGGATAAATTATCCAATCTTTGGAAGGAACTGAGATGGCGGCTCTAATTGGTGGCGGGACTAGTGCGTTGGATGTTCACTTGAATGGTACCATTGGTACATTTAAGGTGAGTAAGGAGGATGGTTCTACTGCGGGGATTGAAGTTAGGTATCTTTTAACTCATGTGACTCTCTCTGAAAAAGTAGGGCAGGCGAAGCTACTGAGTATGTTGGCTCCGGTTCGAGAAGTTTTCGATTTGCAACAGCTAGGGTTCGACGAAATTATGCAGCGGGATATCGAAGACTCGCGAGTTTCTCTTGAGTTAATTCCCTATCTTTTGGATACTTCAACCTCAGGACTGATAAAGCTATTTCCACCTATCGTGGCTGTCGCGCTGCCATTAAAGCCAAATAGTCGTGTTCCTGCTTCTAACTATCGAAAGGTAACAAACCGCACAACCGAGTCTTCTGAGCATTCAGGTATCCAAGAGCACCGAATAACTGCAGGGGAGAAGGGAGAAGAGCAATTTGAGTTTTTCCAGCACTATAGGGGTGATACTCCATTATCAGAAGGTGCGCAGCTAAGGCTGGCTAAAGATAATTGCACTCTAGCTATTGTGGATGGACAACACCGTGCGATGGCTTTGCTTGCGCTATACCGGAACCTGACAGGGGGCTGGGCCGACGCTAATCGGAGTCCGTACGAAGGGTATTATAAAGTATGGCCCGATAAAGAAATTCGTTCGTATGACCTTAGTAGTTTACAGCTGCCGGTGCTTATTTGTACATTCCCAGAGCTTGATGCATCATCCGAAAAGGATATAGATGTAGTTCGAGCGGCTAGACGAGTTTTCCTGACACTTAATAAAACAGCAAAAAGCGTATCTGATTCGCGCAATAAGCTTCTTAATGATCAAGATATTGTTGCTGAGTGTCTGCGAGCGACTTTGTCTTATATCAAAGATCTTGATGTAAAAGACGATACTGCTTTAAGAATTTGGAACGTCGAGCTAGATCAAGAGCGGGATCGTGTAAAAATTGCCAGCGATGTCGCGTTTACTGGCGTTAGCCACTTATATCATCTCGCCGATCACCTTCTCATGGGGCACCATGTTCACGGCATCGAGGCTCGTGGTAAAGTTGGCGCTCCCAAGAAGAAATTGGATACCGCCTATGATCGCCTTGGGTTAAAAGATGAGTTAACTCAAGAGCAGCGAGATGTTAATAATAAATTTAATTATTCTGACGAAATAAAGGTTGTTTTCAGAGAGACATGGTCTAGGTTGTACACGCCGATTATAGATAAGCTTTTTGCACTGGTAAATCCGTTTTCTGCTTTTGGACGTGCAACGATAAAACTGAACCAGGAGTTGAGAGCTGGGCGAGATACAGAGCTTGAAAAAATGCTTTTTGATGGGCAAGCAACTGTTCGTATCTTCGACGATTTCCGCGAGGGATTGGCACGGCGTGTGGGTGACAATGAACAGGACTGGAATACACCTGAGATTAAAGAGACACTGATTCGAGTTAATGGGGTGCTTAGCAGTAGAAAGGAAAAAGTTGAAAATATGAAGGCTGATCGAGCTGCATATTTTTTGGCAGCATTAGCTACTTCTTCCCAGAAAAAGGTTATTCTGGATGGTAAAGTTGCAAAGCCCCTTCGAGAGTTCATAGACAAACTTTTTGATAATGTTTTTACAACGGTTGCTTTTCAAACGGCTGTGGTGTGTACGTACTTAGAAATGGTTGAGCGCGCTTATTCAGGTGTCTCTGACTCAACAGATGAGCTTTTACTCGAATATATCGACTCGTTGAATTCTCTTTTCTCACCAAAGACCGGTGAAGGGCTTAAGTCACTGGTTGGGGTTTTTGAAGGTGATCTGCGAATGGATGGTGAAATTGCTATTGCAGCAGGTGGGCCCACCTTTAGAAAAGTTGTCCTACCTGGTGAATTGCAACCGGCGGAATGGCCCAAGTATCGTTATCTTATTCTTGAGATCTGGAAGACTAAAAAGCCAGAGCTGTCCCGCCTGATTGAGATGGACAAAAAAGCATGTCGTGCATCTGTGGCCCAGGCTTTAGTTAAAAGACTTGTGGCAGACTATTGTAAGGAACACAGGATTACAGATGTTGAGCTGAGTGAAGTAACTAGGAAAGAGCTTCAGGAAAGAGCTAGAGTAAACTATGAAGAGTTTTTGCAATTTTTCGACGGAAAGAAATTTAGCTTGGACTCCGATTTGTTTGCCCCGACGGTTGCTGCAGATGAAGACTTTGAAGATGAAGACCTAGATTGATGGTCTTGGCCATCTTGTGTATGGCAAGATGGCCATTTTATTATTTGTGGCAAATCAAACAGGAGCCGCCGCCTTCATCCTCGCCATAAATGTCGTCAAGATCCTCAGCATCAATTCGAGTCCGAAGGGGATTAATAGGAATGCGCTGACGTGCACGGTGCTTCCTAGCCTCATAATCTTCGATAATCTGCTTGCACCGTTCGGGTTTCTCCAGTTCGGACAGCGACTCCCCTGCGGACCAAGTAAATGGTGATCCATGCTCCAAAGCATCTTTTTCGAGAGACTTTGCTTCTTCAAATGCTTCGGGATGGCGTTCCTTAAGTCTTACCCACTCCACTTTTTGTTGGAAAAAACAAAAAGTGCAACCGCTTCTAGAACGCCACTCATAATATTTTGGATATCCTACTCCTGAGGATTCGAGAATATCTATAACTCCGGACTTATCAATGCCAGCTTCTCTAAACGGAAGCTTGATGTGAAGATTTTTTTGTTTGGAGGAGTACCCTTCACGGTACTCCTCGTCAGCTCGGATTGCGACGTAAGAATACACTACATCTCCCGCAGCAAGCATAGGTTTGATCCATTGCTCAAACGGTTTTAGTTTAAGCATCCTAGTGCACCATCTTGTCTGAGGAGATGGTAAGAAATGATTGTATTCACGCAGCCAAAAGTCAAAGTCTCGGCGGGGATTTAAACGAGCGATCGTTTTCCCGAGGTAACCCTCGAGTCTTCCCAGAAACTCGTATACCTCCGGGAGCTCTTTGCCAGTGTCGGTGAAAAAATACTCGATGTTGAGCTCCGGGTACTCTTGTCGCATGAATACCGCCAGTGCGGCACTATCTTTGCCTCCCGACAGACCTAACAAATGTCGTTCCATGCGTCCTTACTCCTGTTCTCCGATAAGCTTCATACCGGCTTTTGCGAGAATTGCAAGAATGAGATCGTTGCTGAAATCATCGTTTTCTAATAATCCAGCTACGGCATTTGCCTTTTCTTCTACCTTTGCTTTGTAACGATCGGTAACTGAAAAAGATTTTGAAAGAAGCTTGAGGTTAGCGCCAGTACCAATGGCGACGGCAAATGCTTCTGTCTTAGGCTTTCTATTTTTTACAGTAGAAAAAACCTCTGCTTGTCTAAAGCGCAGAGCAGCGGAAGAAATCTCTAACAGGGCTGAGTCAATATCCCGATCGATCCAATCTCGAGGAGGTTTGCTTGCGGCCAAGCTGAGCATTCCTTCAATAGAATCTTTCGAGCCGTCAAAGGTGATTAATCGCGTGGCGAATGAGTCTTGTTTGAGGTCGCCTGTGACGCCGGCGACATTATCGGCGCGTTCACGGAGGCTCTTAAGATCCTCTAGGGGCGCATCTAATTCGTTCAGCATAAAATCACATGTTTGTTCGAGCATTTTAGGATAGGCGTGGCTGAGCTCTAAAATTGGTGCTTTTAGAGCCTCTACATAGGAAGCTCCATCGCTAACTCCTAATAATGCCGCAAGATCGACAAATAAGACTTTATGAGGATCTTTTGCTCTTAAAAGAATATCTCTAATCGATCGGGTAGCTTCGCTTATTTTGTGAGTCTTTTGGGTCCACTGAGGAAGAGAAAGCACAAGCGAAACTAACCCTCTTGCGGCCTCAAGTGGATCATGTATCTCAACGTCGCTGCCTGCAGATTTTAAAATATCTGCAATACCTTGAAGGACTAAGCGCCGATCTTCATTAATGATAATCCAGCGCAGTGTAAATCGTGTTTCATCTTGGAGTATTTCGTCAATGTCGGCATCGCTTAGTCGTGGAATGAAAATCCCATCTTTGTATATTGCTAGGTTGGACTTGTGAGTGATGAGAAAAGCCGTAAAAATTACTGGCATGATTCCTTTTTTTATTCCATAGGGTGGCAGTCCCCAAATGGAATAAATGTCGGATACTCTGACCTGGTCTTTGGGGTCATTAAAGAGTGATTTGGTTTCTTCCCAGACTTCATAAAGCCTAGAATCGTCATCTAGTACTGGTGGTGAAAATTGCGGTGATGACTCTGTAGCTGCATGAAGGGAGGTGCTCTTAAGTAGTGTTTCGTAGAGACCTCTTTCGGCCGGATAGCCTTCAATGCCTAAATTTTCTTTGCGTTCGCCTTCAATCATTGCGTGGAGCAAATCGCGACGGGCTTTTACACTGTTGCTCGACAAGCTTTCTCTATTGGCAAGCTCGCTCCATATGAGTGGGGACTTTGAAAATATTTCATCGGCTAAGTCGGATGCAATCGGGGAGAGCGTTACCTCAACTCTCTCTATGATGGAGTTTCCGTCATACCAGATGCAGTTTGTAATTGCAGACTGTAAGTGCTCTGTCAACGTGGTGTTAATGGAGGCAAGCCTAGCATGCACTTCTCTTCGTGCTACGGCGTCGCCTTGTAGTTCATGGCGATCTTTTACAGATTCAAGCGCATTAAGTTCAGCGCTTAATTGCTCAATCTCAGAGTGATTATATGGGATGCCTACGAGAATTGGCCATGGTGAACGCTGAGCTAGCTCCTTCGCCTTTTGAGATGCTTTCTTCTGTGACTCCATTGCTGCTGGAAGAGCAATTATGAACTTCCCAAACTCGCCTTGTTGCGGCTTATAGTCATGAACTAGCTGGTCAATTTCTTGGATCGGATGAATGGAAAGATCCATCCATCTCATTGTTCCAGTTTCATGGTAGTGCCTTTTAGCAACTACGGGGTGGATCCCCATCATTCGAGATAAGCGTTTGTAATCAACCTCTGGGTTCGAGGTCAGCGCCTCCGATACAGCAAGGTCAATGTCGAAGTCGCTGCCTTCAAATACTGACCATGAGTCTATGTGTTTTTTGTAAATGGCAACGCGTAGGTCTGACAGTGCTTTTAAAGCTTTCTGTACATCGAGTTTGCTACGCTCTGTGAAAACGGAGTGTAGAGTTTTTTCATTGGCTGATAAGCCAGACCCTTGTCGAAAGAGATCAATGATCGCAATGCACTTAATCAGATCAATAAGAAAGCTATCGCTGCTTTTAGCCTCAGTGCGCTCTATCGATTCAACAGCCTGTGACCAGCGATGCCCGTCGGAAGAGGCGAGAATAGCAGGCTCTAAGTTTGTTTTTAAATAGTCCCAGTATGTTTGAGGGCGATACCAGGAGAATTTTTCTGATGGAGTGTTTTCTAGATATGAGCTAAATCCAAATGGCTCAGCAGAAGCGAGGAAGCTGAATATGCTTCGTTCATTTTGTCCAAACTGTCTTTTTGAGATTGTAGGTAGTAAGGCTGCCATCGCAGGGTGCAGTGGCCAACAATTCTCCAAAAGGTTTCTAAGCGAAGTTCCTGCAGATGGTCTTCGGGAGCGGATAGACTCTGAAATCACGATGCACGGTTCATCTGCCCAGGCTGGGATAGAACCGCTCTCAATGGCTTTGCTTACTAGTTCAAGTGCTTCGTCATTGCCCGCTACAAATGGAAGATCCACATAGCGACCTTGAACTTTTGACCAGTCATCACGTGTTTCTTTGCCTAGTTTTGAACCATATCGAGAAAAAGATTGGTGCAAGATGCCAATGATTACTAATTTCCCCTTGGCTCGTGCTGCAGCTTCTGCGAGCTCCTGGAAGAAATAGACATCATCACCTTTGCCCGCAGCAGTGGCTTCTAGAAACTTCCCCATCTCGTCTATTATCACCAGTACGCCATCGTGATCTGGTGAGTTTGCCGATTCTACAAGGTCGCCAATTAGCGTGTTTGGGGAATAATTCTTACGAGTTTGTTTGTTCTGTGCTTTTTGAAAGGCCTGACCAAGCTCGCTGACAATGCTTGTTCTTCTACCGACAAGAGGGATTACTAGCCATCCTTTCTGAGTTCCAAAAACTTCATTAAAGTTGGCGATTTTGTCCGCGAGAAGAATGTCTCTCGATCTATTTCGAATATCCTTTTGAGCTAGAACACTGCTAGCTAAGGCGAGCGCCAGCGAAGACTTTCCTCCGCCAAATGGACCTGTCCAAGTAAATGAACGCTGATTTGTTTCATTTATTTGCTTTGAAATGTTCTCTAGAATATTCTTTGCTGTTTTGTGGCAAATAAAGCCCGTGATTGCGTCTTTTCTGCCTATGTCCGAATCTAGTCGGATAGATCGCTGATATTGGTGGGAAATTTTTACTGTGTCAGACAGTTTTTGAGTTTTATTGCTCATAGGCTTTGTTTATAAGCTCGCTTCGCCAATCGATAATGCTGGATGATTGCTTGAATACCTGCCTCATTCCGGCGGTTTCTGTCCAGGCCATATGCCCTTCTGTTAATTCATCTAGCGCTATAAGTCGTTCCGCTATTGAGTTTTCATCCAGCTTGAATACTCTGCCTGGTGAGCCTTCGCCGTATGCGATTGTTTCAAACGCCATCGAACTAACTCCTGGTGATGTTCGCTCCCAAAAATCAAGTAGGGAGTAGGCAAACAATGCATTGCTCAAAGTTGCTTTGGGGCCTCTGCGAAAGCTATATTGTCCCTTATGTGTTTCCTGAATAAGGCCGAGCTCGCCAAGTAGTGGCTCTGCAAAGTCTTCGGGAGTAGATCCTAATGTTCTTGGTGCATAGCTTCTCAGGCAGGTCTCTAAATCGCGTGAAAGAGTAGAGGTAGAGATTTTCTTATTGTTATCTATGGACTTTGCATACTCTTGCAAAGGCAGCTCAAGTTCTTGTCTGTTGAAGTTAGGGGTAGTGACGTTGTTAAAGAGCCATCTCCAAGTTGTTGAGCGATGTCCTTTTCCTGCCAGGCACCAATGTGCATACCAAGCTGTCGATGGATGTTCTAAATACGGATCAAGGCCATCATCTCGCAAGATCATCGAGCCGAGTTCAGAGACTTCAAAGCAATCGCTATCAGTGCTCGACTCTCGCAGAACCTCGCAAGCTAACGCCCAGTGGCGTATAGAGCTAACCATGTTTTTTCCGACGCCAAATATCGAAATAGAATTTGCATCGGTAAAAGTTGACTTTGGAATCTTTCCAATAACAGGAGTGCCTTTTGATTTCACCCAAACCACTTGATCAAAGGCTTTTTTAAGCCACATTTGCCGGAGAGGAAACGTCTCATGCCCTGAAAAATGTGCTTGACTTAGCTGTTTTTTTGATTTTTGCATAAAATCCATCATGAGGCCTTACTGGTGACCACCACCAGTGGGAGCATGAGGGGATTTTAAGCAGATGGGAGCTTCTGCGCAAGGCGTTGCTGTATATGTATACAGTGCCCGTATTACGATAGTGCCGATGCAATGGCCTTCCGCCTGCGTCGCGGGGTCATCCTAGTAGGGGTGTAAGATGAGGGTGCCCTGTATGGTAGGGTGTTTCGCTGAGGTGATGGTCAGAATGTTTTAGTAATCCCCCTACGTGTCAGATTCACCCTATTTTTTGTAGTCCATTTCCGTATCATGCTTCTACGCCTCCGCAGCCGTTGCGATTGCCCCATCAGCCATCTAGTCTCGCCAAGTCGCTACTAACCCAGCGACACGGCTTTGACAGGCCGTTGCTGATGAATGGATTGCACATGCGCGCTTATGGCGGCTGTACGTGGGGCACCTCGTGTGCGCCGGGTTCCTTCATCCTCGGTCTGTCAACCCACGTACCGCTGCCACCATTCTGTTTGACAGCAGGATCTTGGCGGTTCCATCCCGATGAAGGAGTGTAACCATGCTAAAGATCGTCCCCGACCCACCCCACCACAACAAATACACCACCCAAACCCTAGAAGACCTCCTGGTCCAAATCTCCGAATACCTAGTCTGCGCCCTGACCGTCAGCCAGCAGTCCATCCTGCTCCACACCAAACCCCCAGCCCAGGTCCTGACCCTCGCCGCCATCCACGAAATCGACAGCGCCCACACCCTGGTGGAAGTAGCGCTAAGTCGCGTGCAATCCCGACACTGACCTGGCGAACTCGTACTCGCCCTTGATGTTCACCGATCAGGCCCCGCGCCGTTCGCGGGGCCGCAGGAGGAGTGGTATGGACAAGGAATCGCAAACCTCACGCATCAAGCAACTCGCCACCACCGGCGTCGGCCATTTCGGCGAAGGCGGGGAGGCTGGTGTGCAAGCCCCACTGTTCCGCGTGGTACCGGGCCATCCGCTGGACCATGCGGTGGAGCAGGCGACCGTGCTGATGTGTGCGGTGCACAAGATCAGTGACCTGGCGATGGTGGAAACGGATCACCTGCCCACGCTACTGACGGCGATGCACTACCTCAGCGGCATGGCCAAGGCGCTGGTCCAGGATGCGAACCATGGCTTGATGGCCCCAGCCTTGCGGGGCGAATAGAGCAGAAGCAACACGCCCGAAGGTGTCTTCGGGCGACATGACCCTCATGTGATGGTGCCCCGGAAACCGATAACTCGCTCAAGCGCCGCGTCGACTCTCCAGCTTGGCAAACAGATACATGCCAACCAGCATCGCCACCACGAACACAAGCACCTGCCACCGCCCAGTAGACAGCAACGCCACCGCCGGCCCAGGGCAGAAACCGGCAATCCCCCAACCCACGCCAAACACCAGGCTGCCGCCAATCAAGCGGGCATCCAGTGTGCGCTTCACGGGCAACTGCATGGGCGCACCGAGCAAGGACTGTTTGCGCGTGCGCGCCCAGTTCAGCGGGGCGGCCGCCACCGCGATGGCGCCTGCCATCACCAACGCCAGGCTGGGGTCCCAGACCCCGGCCACATCGAGAAACGCCAGCACCTTCGCGGGGTTGGTCATGCCCCCAAGCAGCAGACCGAAGCCAAAGACCAACCCTGCGAGAAAGGCCGTGAACTTGCCCATGTTCAAGCCCCCAGCAGATGGCGGATGACAAACACCGTGGCAAACCCGGTCGCCATGAAGCACAAGGTGGCCAGCATCGACCTGGGCGACAACCGGGACACGCCACAGACGCCATGGCCACTGGTGCAACCCGCAGCGTAGCGGGTTCCCATACCGACCAGCAGGCCGGCAATCACCAACGCCGGCCACCCGGAGTGGATTTCGATCTTGGGCAACACGGCAAACAGCCCCCACAGCACCGGCGCGAGCACCAGGCCGAGCAGGAACAACGCCTTCTCGCTGCGGCCCTCACCATCGCCCTGGATCAGGCTGCCAAGCAGGCCACTGATGCCGGCGATACGGCCATTCGCCAGGATGAACAGGCTGGCGGCCAGGCCGATCAAGGCGCCTCCGGCCAATGACGCCCAAGGCGTGAAGTTGACCCAATCGATGTTCATGCTGCAGCTCCCGGCAACAGAGGTTCTGGTCAAAATATAGGCCTGCGCGGGTACAAGAGCCTGTGCCAAAAGGGCTAACCGTTCGCTGCCGAACTCGGGCATCCGCGGGCCGGGATTGTAGTACCGTTCTGAAACCTGTAACGATGGGCTTGCCCAAGGTTCGCATGGCTGCTTCTGCTGTATTATTGCCTTCGTCAGGCCGCACATGCGGTAGCTGTCGCAGGGCGAGAACAGGAGCAAAACATGTCCAAGTCAAGGGTAAAGGTGACTTTCCTGGCCGCCGAGCGCGAAGCGCAGGAGGCCAAAAAAGCCTTTCTTGAGCTTGTGCATGCTGACATATCAGAGCATCCGGAAAGGATCCAGCCCATCCCGTCAGCGTTGCTGAATCGTATGGGTCACCTTCGGGCCAAAGCGCAAGCGAATCGCGAGCGTACCGAGCTGCTTGAAGGTTGAGTGATGCAGCCAGGGATGATTACACTAGTCAACGAATGGGCACTGTTTGGTCATCCGCTTTTTCTCAGCCGCTTTGAAGCATTGATTGTCGAAGCGGAATGTCTGGCAGCCGATGATCCAGACGGATTCCATAACCATCCCTATTACAAGCTTCTGGAAAAAGTCGATGCCTCTATCATGGAGCGCGTACCGGCAGATCCAGGTGCGAAGGCTTACGTTCAAGGCAACACTCTGGGTAAGGACTGTCGGCACTGGCGCAGGGTCAAAGCCGGGCTGCCCAACCGCTATCGCCTTTTCTTCCAGTACCGAGGCGACGTTCCCAAAAGCATCATCTACGCATGGCTGAATGACGAGGCGACCCTACGCAAGGCTGGCGCTCGCACTGATGTCTATACGGTTTTCAAGGCGATGCTCAAGAAAGGCGCAATGCCCGATGCTTTCGCCGACCTTCTCCAGGCTTCTTCCCCAGTACCTGAGTACAACTGATCAGTTCTGAATCTAACTTCAGAGCTGCAGAAGTAAGCAGAAGCTACGTGCAAAACTCACGGCTCGACAGCATTGGCCACAAACCGTTTCCAGGGGGTGGCAAGCGGCTGTGCAAGAGGGCCAATACGCACAGTGATGCAAGCTGATCTCGTAGGTCCTACAGGATTTCTTCTGCTCTTCATGTAGTCCATTTCCTAACAGCCCTTCTTCAGGCCTTAGCCTGTTGAGATAGTGAATCTGCACGACTAGTCTCGCCCTGCTCGTCGTGTTTCACCGTCCGGGGTTGGCCGGGCCTTCAGATCAGCGCACTGCACAAGGATCGTGCGGTGAGGCCCGGAGGCCCCGGAGGGGGAGACGCGGCGGGCTCTTTTTTTCCACTGGGCGGGTGGCCGGTTGCGGCCGTTGCCGTCGTTGACAGGGGGTAAGCGCATGGACAAGGACGAGCAATCGCAGGAGCGGCAGAAACTGAACGTCATCGCACTGGCCCAACGGGGCAAGCAGATGCCAACACGCCACTGGGTGCAGGCCACGCCGGGGCTGCAGACGCGCGAGGTACTGGAAGAGGCTTCAGTCATCCTGGGCTGCGTCACCGGGCTTAC
The DNA here is from genome assembly GCF_049310485.1 of Pseudomonas sp. GZD-209. NCBI lineage: Bacteria > Pseudomonadati > Pseudomonadota > Gammaproteobacteria > Pseudomonadales > Pseudomonadaceae > Pseudomonas > Pseudomonas sp. GZD-209. The sequence continues at coordinate 31,113 of NZ_JBMOWQ010000052.1, read as the reverse complement.
CCAGCAGGCACTTGCCAAACCACGCGAGGCGCAGACGCTGATGCGCGCGACCTTCTACCTCAGCGGCCTGGCCAGGGTAATGATCGAGGGGCAGTTGCCATCGATCAAAGAGCAAGGCGACAAATGAGCCTCGACCGTTAAACGACAAAGCCGCTTCCGGAGCACCGGGAGCGGCTTTTTCATGGGCGAAACCGGCGCGAGCAGATCAAGCCCCGCGCCGGCGCAATACCGTCGCCAACGCCACGGTCAGCACAACCGCCACCACCACGGCCAGCCCCATGGTCGCAGCAATGCCGATGCGCTCCAGCAACCCGGCCACGATCAAATAAAACGCAATCACCCCCACCGCGCCAATCGCATTGCCACGCACCATCATCGCCATCCCGGCGCGCCCGCTTTGCACATGGGCAAACACCACCAACGGCCAGGCGATCACCGGGATCGGCGCGAGCATCCCGCTGGCGGCGGGCCCGAGCCAGCTGGCCAGGCTGGTGGTGACCATCAGCAGGCCGGTGGCGGACACCATGCGCAGGGGTATTTCCCAATAACGGTGGCGGGGCTGGGCGAGGCTGTCGGGCCTGGGCTCGCGGCCACTGGCGCGGATCAGCACGGCGATCAGCAGCAGGGCTACGGCTATCGACAGGGGCAGGCCGCCCCAATGGGTGAAGGCGTAGGCCGCCACGCCATAACACAGCAGCGCCAGCGGCACGGCGCCGGCAATGCCGAAGCGACGGGTGATGTACAGGTAGACGGCGTAGGTGGCCTGCACCGCCGCCAGGCCGCCGAGGGCGCCGGGCACCGCGCCCAGGACGAACGCCGTGCCTTGCTCCAGGCACAGGAAGGTCATCACCAGCGCCGAGGTGATCGGCAGGCCGGACAGCAAGCCGCCGAGCAGGCCTCCCCAGCGCCGTGAGGCGAGGGACACGGCCCACATCAGCAGCGGCGTGACGATGAGTTTCAGGTAGAACAGGGTCATTGCCTGGGTATCCGCTGTTGCCAAGGGTGCGCCCGCCGTCGGCATTGGGTGGGGCGCGGGTGAATCAGCCGCGGCTGGCCTCCAGCGCCTGGGCCAGGTCGGCCATGATGTCGTCGCTGTGCTCGATGCCGATCGACAAGCGCACCATGTCCCGTGGCACGCCGGCCTTTTCCAGCTCTTCATCGTTGAGCTGGCGGTGGGTGGTGGAGGCGGGGTGGCAGGCCAGCGACTTGGCGTCACCGATATTCACCAGGCGCACCACCAACTGCAGCGCGTCGATGAAGCGTGCACCTGCGGCCTGGCCGCCCTTGATGCCGAACGACAGGATCGAGGCCGGCTTGCCGCCGGTGTAGCGCTGGGCCAGGTCATGCTCGGGGTGGTCGGGCAGGCCGGCGTATTTCACCCATGCCACTTGCTCGTGCCCTCGCAGGTAGTGGGCAACTTTGAGCGCGTTCTCGGTGTGGCGCTCCATGCGCAGGGCCAGGGTTTCCAGGCCTTGCAGGATCAGGAAGGCGTTGAACGGCGACAGCGCGGCACCGGTGTTGCGCAGCGGCACCACGCGGCAGCGGCCAATGAACGCGGCGGGGCCGAAGGCTTCGGTGTAGGTCACGCCGTGGTAGGAGGCATCGGGGGTGTTGAGCAGGGCGAAGCGTGCCTTGTGCTCGGCCCAGGGGAACTTGCCCGAGTCGATGACGATGCCGCCGATGCTGGTGCCGTGGCCGCCGATGTATTTGGTCAGCGAGTGCACCACGATGTCGGCGCCGTGCTCGAACGGGCGGCACAGGATCGGCGTGGCCACGGTGTTGTCGACGATCAGCGGCACGCCGTGGCGGTGGGCGGCGGCGGCCAGGGCGGCGATGTCGACGATGTTGCCGGCGGGGTTGCCGATGGACTCGCAGAACACTGCCTTGGTGCGTTCGTCGATCAGCGCTTCGAGGGCGGCGATGTCGTCATGGGCGGCGAAGCGGGTGGTGATGCCCATGCGTGGCAGGGTGTGGGCCAGCAGGTTGTAGGTGCCGCCGTACAGCTTGGCCACCGAGACGATGTTGTCGCCGGCCTCGGCGACGGTCTGGATGGCGTAGGTGATGGCGGCCATGCCAGAAGCCACGGCCAGCGCGCCGACCCCGCCTTCGAGGGCGGCCATGCGCTGTTCGAGCACGTCGTTGGTGGGGTTCATGATGCGCGAGTAGATGTTGCCGGCCACCTTCAGGTCGAACAGGTCGGCACCGTGCTGGGTGTCGTCGAAGGCGAACGAGGTGGTCTGGTAGATCGGCACGGCCACGGCCCGAGTGGTCGGGTCGGGGCTGAAGCCCGCGTGGATGGCGAGTGTTTCCAGCTTCATGCAGTCGTTCCTTGAGCGTGGGTGGAAGCGGCTGAGCATGGAGCGCGACGCGTGTGAGGGTCAAGCCGTTTGGCAGGCAGTTTTGCCCAGGAAGTGAGTGCGTGCGTCCAGCATGTCTGACGTACTTGGTAACTTCTCAATGGCGTATTTTCGGACGCGTCCGACATACAGCTGCACCGAGCGCCATTAGATTGCGAGCCTTTTACAGGGAGTTCGTAACATGGCTTATCACGGATATATGTCGATCAAAGGTTCGCTGCAGGGCTTGATCTCGGCGGGCTGCTCCACCCAGGAGTCCATCGGCAACAAATGCCAACTGGGGCATAGGGATGAAATCATGGTCCTGGCCTTCGACCATGGCCTCACCAATGCCGACAACACGCAGCGCGCGCTGCACCGTCCGGTTTACCTCACCAAGTTCGTCGACAAGGCCACCCCGCTTCTGGCCCAGGCGCTGGACACCGGTGAGCGGGTCGAATGCGATATTCAGTTCTTCCGCACCAGCGCCGCGGGCCTTCTGGAAAAGTACTACTCGGTGAGGCTCGGCGGGGCGGTGATCGTCCAGCAGAACGTTGCCATGCCCCACGCCGTCCTGCTCAACGAGCAGGAGCCGCAAGAGTATCTGGCGCTGCGTTATCGGGATATCTCCTGGGTGCACCATGTGGCCGGGACAACCGGGTATGCAACCTGGGGCGAGGAATGAGCGGGCGCAGCGAGCATGACGTGCCGTGGGACGACGACTTCTGGGAGGTCAGCCATGCCGCGGCGCGGCTGACGCAATGTGCCTGCGAAGTTGCCGCGCGGTGCCTGGATGACGGGATGTTGCGGCTGCAGTTTACGCAGGAGATGGCGTATGTCGGGAAGGGCATTGTGGAGGATGTTCGGACGGGGAGGAAAACGCCGGAGCAAGGGCTGGTTCAAATAAGGAAAGAACATGCCGAGTTGGCTGATCAAGTTTTTCAATATTCAAAACTGGTGGCAGGGTTGGCGGCCGGAGTAATACAGGTTGCAGGCGGTGTCGCTGTATGCAAGCTGACCGCAGGGGTTGCGTGCGCTTTGGGAGGGGGGCACTCGTGCAGCATGGGATCAATGCAATTTATGAAAATGGCAAAAATATTTATCAGGGGAGAACCGATACGGTCGGTCCACTTAGAAAGGGTTATCAGGAAGTAGCCAAAGCGCTGGGAGGGAAGGCTTCGCATGGGAATGTCGTGTATGCCGCTACGGATATGGCGTTGTCTGGTTTTGGGTTGACTACGCTCGTTGTTGGTCGAAATGCTTGGAGGCTTTTTAAGTACATCAGGTCTGACATGGTTCCTGCGTACAAAAATTTGGGGGCAGGAGCTATTGGGCTAGAGCTTGGTGTGAACGTCATGAATGGTGAGTTGATCTGGGTGGAGATTAAGAAATAATGATTTCCTGGTTGTTTGGGGGGGGCGTAGTTTTCGGGGTGGTCATTGCGTATACGCTTAGGTTTAGGTGTTCTGGAGCGAATTTCAGGTGGCTGACTTTCTGGTTGTGCGTGGCTTTCAATTTGTTTTTTCAACTTACTATATGAGGATTATGGAGCGATCCCATTTGCTGTTTATTGGTTATATGCCTGGCTTTAGATATGAGAATCCTGCTGTTGGGTGGTGGTGCATTGTTGGTATGTGGATGCACAGCTTTGCATTTCCCGTGCAGTGGGAGCCAAAGAGATGGTTCAGAAAAAAGTGAAGCGCTACTGCGAATTCATGGGTAATGAAGTCGGCACGCTGGATTTTGGTGTATGGGAGAGCTGAGGGGTTGGCCTTCGTATTCATGCTCATTCACCTATACGGCATTGTGGCAAAAAATAATGTTCGCTGTTTTGGGTTGTCCAGAGGTAAGGCTGAATCAACGCGGCTGGGATGATTGGCTGTAATTAGTGAAGCTTGATGAGGGTGATGCAATGTTGTGGTTTTATATTGCTTTTTCTTTTGTGGCACTTGCCGGATCACGGTTTCTAAGGTGCTGCGTAACCAAGCGAGGCGAGGAGGGCGGGAGGCATGGCGCTGTGATTTTCTACAATTTTATCCTGGCTTTCATGCATTGTTCCGTGAGTGCTCTGGATAAATATTTTTATGTATATCAACGCCCTGACAGCATCGAGCGTCATCCCCATGTGTTCTGGTTTGCTTGCGCATTTGCCGTGCTTCATTTCGTTGCACAATTCCGGAAGAATAATGTGAATTGCTTCCGTTGGAAAAGAGACATGGATATTTTGAGGTAACGCCCTGGGGTGCTTATGACTGCCTTGACGTTTTTTCTTGTCGTGTGCTGGAGCCTCTCATCGTCGGTGCTTCTCTGGTTCTTTTTTTCCGGGGTCAATCTGACCGAGGGCAAAGCGGTATTCGGTTCGTTCTACAACATTGGCTTTGCGGTTTTTTACTTCTTCCATGTCTTCCCTGGTGAATATGAACGATTCGGCCTCCCCGTCGAGACCGTACAGGAACACCCCTGGATCGTCTGGCTGTCGATCCCGATGATTCTCTACCACCTTTGGATCATCCCCGGGCTGACACCTTCCCCCATCCGCTTACGCCGTAAATGGGACCCCACCTTCAAGAGCTACGATGACCCCTGACCCTATCGCCCCACCACCCCCTGAACCCGCGTCGTCTCTTCCTCCAGATACGCCAGCAACGCCGCCACCTCGGTCTCCCCCAACCGCATATTGGGCATCGCCAGCTGGTTGTACTGCTGGTACAGCAGCATGGCCAGCGGGTCTTTTTCGGCCAGCATCTGGTCCGGCACCATCAGCCAGCGTTTCAGCCAGGCTTCGTCGCGCTGGCGGGTCACCCCCAGCAGGTCCGGCCCAATCCCACCGGTGGCACCGCGTTCGGCCTCGCCAACGGTGTGGCACGACGAACAGCGGGTGCGGAACAGCTGCTCGCCGGCACTGGGCGGGCGAATGGCCGGCGCCTGGGTGTAGTCGAGGTTCTGCGCGCTGGCGGTCTTCCAGTTGTGCAGGCTGTTGGCCAGGCGGTCGGCGAGGATGTACGGGCTTTCGAAGGGCGAGGCTTTCATCCAGCGGCCGGTGCTCTGGTTGCCGATGATCAGGCTCAGGTTGTGGTCTTTGCTGCGGCCGTTTTCCAGGCCTTCGATATACAGGCCGAGGCTGCGGCGCAGTTGTTCGATGTCGGCGGCTTCGCCGGTGAGCAGGGTCCAGCCGGGGCCGATGGCGAACTTTTCGGCGTAGCGCTTGAGGGTGGTGGGGGTGTCGTTGTAGGGGTCGATGCTGATCGAGTAGAAGAAGATGTCCTGGCCGACGCGTTCGCCCAGCAGCTTCTGCACCTGGCGCAGGCGCGCGGTTTCCACCGGGCAGGAGTCGCCGCAGCCGGTGAAGATGAAGTTGATGGCCACCACCTTGTCCTTGATCAGGTCGTCGAAGAAACGTACCTGTTTGCCGTCCTGGCTAAGCAGGGGGATGTTGGGGAAATAGTTGGCCCCCCAGGGGGTGTCGGGGTCAGCGCTGGCGCGGGTCGGGGGCAGGGCGCAGGGCAGGCTGAGGATGATCAGCAGGGGCAGCAGCAGGCGCCAGGTGCGGGGCATGGTTTTACCCTCTTGGGTGTGTGACAAGGCCTGGGCTCGTGGGAGCGGGCTTGCCCCGCGATGGGCCGAGCCTGGGCAACGCTGTTGCCTGGGCTGGCGTCATCGCGGGGCAAGCCCGCTCCCACGGTTTCTACTTCACTTGATGCTCAGCGGTGCGGTCACGGTCTGCCCCAGCGCCGACTTCACGGTCACCGCCGGTGGCGAGGCCGGGCCGCTGCCGGTGGTGGTCACCGACAGCTTCCAGCGTGCCCCGGTACCACTGGCGGTCAGTGTCGCCAGGCCCAGGTCGAGCGGGCCACTGGTGGTGTTGGTGCTGACGCGGATGCTGTTGCCACTGGCCACGCTGGTGGTGCCGGCGATTTCCCAGGTCCAGCGGCTGTTGCTGCGCAGTTGCACGCTGGCGCTGCTGACCACCACAGTGTCGGCCTGCACGGCGGGCGATACGGCGATGCTCACCGTGGCCGGGGCCAGCGACTCCAGGCCTTTGGCATCACGCGCCAGGTAGGTGAAGCTGGCGGTGAACGGGGTGGCCACCGTGGCCGGCGGGGTGTAGGTCACCTGGGTGCCGTTGCTGCTCACCGCGCCCATGCCCGAGTCGGGCTGGGCCAGGCCGCTGACCGTCAGCGGCAGGTTGCCGTCGGGGTCGGTGTCGTTGGCCAACACGTTGAGCACGATCGGTTTGCCGGCACTGGTGGCGGCGCTGTCGTTCACCGCCACTGGCGGTTTGTTGCCGGGGTCTTCATTGCCACCACCGTCGCCGTCGGCCTTGCGGAAGGTCGGCAGGGCGGCGGAGTTGACGTACTGCACGCCATCCCAGCCGGGCAGCGGCGTGGGCATCAGCTGGAACTGGCCAGGGTGCTCGATGTCCCAGCGCAGCAGCATCGAGGTGTCTTCATGCTGGGTGTTGTGGCAGTGCTCCATGTAGGTGCCAGCGAACTCGCGGAAGCGAATGGCCATTTCCACTTCCTCGGACGAGTCTTTGTCCGGGCCGATGCGGTACACGTCCTTGCGCGCCCACTTCTCCCATTCCGGCGGCGCCTTGCCGTCGCGGCTGAGGATCACGCCTTCCTCGAAGTGCACGTGCACCGGGTGGCTCCAGCCGTTGCCGCCGTTCTTGATCTTCCACACCTCGAGCGTGCCGTCGCCGCTGAAGCCGGCGGCAGTCGCCTCGTTGGCCAGTTGCGGGGCAGCGCTGATACGCCGTGGGTCCATGCTGAAGCCGAAGCCACCGTCGGTCTTGATGGTCCAGGGCGCGCTGTCGGTGCCGTCCGAGCGGCCGAAGATGAACTCGCGGTGGCGCGCGGCCGCAAGCTTGGTCTGGTCGGCGGCGTTGCCGGGGTTGATGGTCAGCGGAATCATCACCAGGCCTTCGGCCTTGCCGGGTTTGGCCGGTTCATACAGGGTGGGGTCCATGCTCACGTCCTGGCCGCTGTAGGGCTGCACCAGCAGTTGCAGGAACTTGCCGACTGCCGGGTCGCCCTTGTCCCATTCCGGGCCGTTGCTGGCCTGCTTGATCACCGCCTTGTACTTCTCCGACAGGATGTCGGCCAGGGCGATGGGCTGTTTCGGGCCCTTGCCGGTGTCGTGCTCCATCAGGTTGACGAAGTACAGCTTGTCGCCGGCCTTGATCCCGTTCTTGGCGAAGTTGACGATGATGTCGTAGCGCTCGGCGATGCCCTGCAGCGGCAGGATGCCGTTGTTGTCCTGGCGGTCGCCGTCGCCGTTGAGGTCCATGCTGCCGTCGAACGGCACCGCGTGTTCCATGATGTTGCCGTCGTTGCCGATCATGTGGAACGGCACGCGGTTGTACGACACATTGGAGCCGCTCGGGCCCTTGAACTCGCCGCTGCTGCCGGCCACCTCACGCACGATTGCGAACTTGAAGTAGCGCGACACCGAGCCGTTGAGGATGCGGAAGCGGTAGCTGCGCGCACGCACTTTCAGCTTTGGCTGGTACTGCCAGTTGACCAGGATCTGGTCACCGAGGAAGCCATCGGTGTTGAACGGGTTGAACCACAGTTGGCCATTGGCATCCCAGGCCTTGTCGGCGACCACCAGGTTGACGTCGTAGTCGCGGTTGCCCCAAGGCATTGCGCTGCCGCTGGGGAAGCGCAGGTTGACGCCGTCCTGCAGGGCTTCGTTGCCGCGGTCGATGGCCGAGTAGTAGTTCATCATCACCGCGTTGCCCTTGTAGACGTTCTGCGCGGTGAAATCGAGCATGTGGTCGTGGAACCAGTGGGTGCTCATGGTTTCGCGCCAGTCGCCGCGGATCTTGATGCTGCCGTTCTCGCAGGTCTTCAGGCCCGGTGAGCTGTCATTGACGTACAGGGTTTCGCCGGGCGAGCAGGGGAAGGCGGCGCGTGGATCCTGGGCGCGGGTGTTGATGGTGTCGTAGCCGGCCAGCTGGATCGGCCAGCGGTAGTCGTAGTACTGGCCGGGGAAGAAGTAGGCGTTGGCGAAGCCGTCGCTTTCCGCTGGCGAGTGGCCGTTGTGTTCGTGGGTGGAGATGGTGTGCAGGCCAAAGCCGTTGTTGGCCGACGGGTCGATCGGCAGCGCGTTGTAGTGGCGCATCAGCACCGGCTGGCCGTAGCGCACCATCAGCAGCTTGATCGGGAAAGTGCCGTCGAAGGTCCACAGCGCCTTGTGGTTCTGCAGCGGCATCTTCGGGTGGAAGCGTGTGTCGATGCCCTTGGTGGTGCCCAGGGTGGTGGGGATATCCGAGGTCTGGTAGTACAGGCCGCCGGGGCCGAACTCGCCCTTGCTGTAGCCGTGCAGCTGCTTGCGGTCACGCAGGCCCTGGTTGATGCGCGCACCGGCCTGCGCGGTCTTGAACGCGGCCTGCGGGTAGAACTCGTTCCAGCGCTGGTGCGACCAGCCCTTTCCTGGTGGACGGCCTTCGGCGGGCGAGCCTACCGAATTGCGGTTGAGGAACATCTCGATCTGCGCCTTCCACGGGTTGCGGTCGAGCACGTTGGCATACTGCGACGGGAACGGCGTCAGCCCAGGTTGGGTGAGGAAGGCTTCCAGGGCGTTGCCGTTGGGGCTGCTGCGGGCAACGATGTTAGGGTCCTGGGCGGGGGCCGGGCCGAGGATGGGGGGCGGGAACGTCAGTTGGTAGGGCGGGGTGGCCGGGTCGAGTTTTTCCGGGCCGAACTCTTCGAGCAGCAGCAGTTGCTGGGTGAACGGCTCGGCGCCGAACAACGGGCTGGGCTTGCCGTTGGTGGGGTACTTGCGCGAGGTCTGCTGCGCTGGCTGCAGCACGTTGTCGGTGGTTACCGTGGAGCGGTCGCCGTAAACCCCATTGGTCAGCTCCAGCGAGCCTTCGTTGGCTTCTGGCATGCTTTTCAGCGCTTCGAGCGCCGCCGCCGCGGCCACTGGGTTGGCGGGTGGGTCGCTGTAGGCGGAAGGGTCGCCGGGCGGTGGCTGGCTGACGTCGTCCAGGGATCCGGCTACCGCGCCCACCAGCCCGAAGCTGAGCAGTAGCGCCGTGACTGAGGACAACCTGAACACCTGTAGGGATGTTGCAGCTGGTTTCTTCATTGCGGTATGCCCCGTGTTGTGCAACGGGCATCTGTTGCCCACCCTCGGGGGTGGCGCCGTGCCCTGTAGGTGGGATGAGCAACGGCTGTGCCAACGGCAATGTGGCCAAGGGCCAGATATTTCAAGATGTTACAAAAGATGCGAACGCGATACGCTCAGGCTTCGCCGCAAACCTGGGGATAGTCACCCACTGATGGGTGGGGAATGCTGCCCCACTGGCCACCTGTACGGAGCATTCATGGACCCGCTGTTACTGATCGCCCTCGGCGCTGTCGTTGCCGGTTTCGTCCAAGGCCTGTCGGGCTTTGCCTTCGGCATGGTGGCCATGTCGTTCTGGGCCTGGGGCCTGGAACCCCAGGCGGCGGCAGTGCTGACCGTGTTCGGCAGCCTCAGCGGCCAGTTGATCGCCGTGTTCAGTGTGCGCCGGGGGTTCAGCTGGGCCCTGCTGTGGCCCTTCGTGCTCGGCGGGCTGGCTGGCATTCCGCTGGGGGTGTGGGTGCTGCCGTACCTGGACATGCTGTGGTTCAAGGCGGTGTTCGGCAGCCTGCTGGTGCTGTGGTGCCCGCTGATGCTGCTGGCGCCGCGCCTGCCCAGGTTGCGCGGCGGGCGCCTGGCCGATGGCGCGGTGGGCATGGTCGGGGGTGTGCTGGGTGGTATCGGCGGTTTCACCGGCACCGTGCCGACACTGTGGTGCACCTTGCGCGGCTTCGAGCGCGACACCCAGCGCGCGGTGATCCAGAACTTCAACCTGTCGATGCTGGCGGTGACCCTGCTCACCTACATCGGCAGCGGGCTGGTGACGGCGGCGCTGCTGCCGTCGTTTGCCGTGGTGGCGCTGGCGATGCTGCTGCCAACCCTGTTCGGCACACGGTTGTACCTGGGCATCAGCGAGCTGGCGTTTCGCCGGATCGTGCTGGGGCTGCTGACCCTGTCGGGCGTGGCGATGCTGGTGGTGGCGGTGCCGGGGTTGCTCAGCAGAGGCTGAGCCGGTCTTGCGACCAAGGGGCCAGCCAAGGCAAAGATGCCTTGCCGCGGCCCCCGCTTCTTGGCACCCTTGCCCGCCATTGCCTGTCGCCAACCCTGCAGTAAAAGGAACCCAAGGTGAGCTGGGAAAAAGTCGGTAAAGCCCTCGCGGGCCTGCTGGTCGTCGCGGTCACCGTCACAGCGCTCTACGCCCTGTTGCGCGATGACGGCCACCTCGAAGCGCGCCTGACCTACGCCCACCTCACCTACCCGGGCCAGTTCAGCGAACGTATCAGCACGGCCAACGCGTTGCTCAAGTACGAGCGCCTGCATGGTCTCGTCCGCGAGATCGGCAACGGCGCGCTCGCCGACCCGCAGGTCGACAAGCTGGTGGAGCTGGCCCAGGCGCCGTACCTGCAGCTGTTCGCCAAACCATTCGAGGCGGGGCTGGTGGACCACCGCACCGGGCTGCTGATCGAACTGTTCAACCACCGCCAGCGCCCGCTGCAGGCCGTGCAGATCCGCCTGCCGGCCAAGGGCCTGGTGCAGATTCGCGACGCCGCTGGCAACGATACCCTGCTGGAGGCGCCCACCAACCTTATCGAAATCCCCAGTATTGAAGCGGCGGGCGAGAGCTGGATATGGGTGTATTTCGACACTGACTACTCGCAGGTCCGTCAGGGCGGTATCAGCATCCGGCATGCCGACGGCAGCGCCGATATCCAGGTATACCGCGAAGTGCTCGGCTTTTCGGCGCTGGTGGCACGCTACAGTGTTGAACTGATGGTGCTGCTGGGCGTGTTGCTGTTGAGTGTGCTGTGGCTGGGCTATCGCAATCTGGTACAACGCGGGCGCGTCAGCGCCTGAGGCCAGCCAGTCATTTGTTGTTGATGCACTGCGACTGCATCACGTAGCGCACGGTGCGCAGGGCGCCCTGGCTGTCCTCGTAAGTCATCAGGCGGGGCACGACGTTGCAGTTGCGCGGGTCGGCTGACTGGCGCACCAGGCGGGCAACGTCCAGGCGCATGCCGTAGCGGTAGTCGACGATCTCCGGCATGGGCTTGGCGCGCTCTGCCGCGTAGGCGGCCACGGCTTGCTGGTGGTCCTCCAGCAGTTGCTCGTTTGCCCGGCTGGTAAAACCAGTGGCCTGGGCCGAGAGGGACAGCGCCAGCAACGCGGCGCTCAGGGTCAGTCGTAGCATGGTGGGCCTCCGAAAGGGGTGAGGTTTCGAAGCCCAGGCTAGCCAGCACCAGCCAACAGGGGCATGACGCCAGGGTTACAGATGCGCAAGGTATGGCCAGGCCCATGCCCGGCAAGGGCGTCACCCCGGCTCGCCGGCACTCTGCAAGACCCCGCCCGGCGGCATGGGGATGACCTTGTAGCAGGCCTTGGCGGTCGCCAGCAGCGTACCGTCCTCGGCGTGCAGCTCACCGCTGGTGTAGTGCAGTTTGCCGGTGCGCCGGGTAACCCTGGCCACGCCGGCCAGGTGGCCCGGCAGGGCCGGGGCCAGCAAGCGGGTTTCCAGCCTGGCACTCAGCGCCACCTCTTCAGGGCCGAGGGCGGCCAGCACCGCAGCGCCCATGCAGTCATCCAGCATGGCCCCGAGCATGCCGCCGTGGATGCACTGCAGCGGCGTGGTCAACGAAGCCGAGGCATGAAAGCGCACCCGGACCTGGCGTTTATCGGGCTCATAGAAGATGAACTCCCAGCCCAGCAGCGAAGACGCATGCGGGCAGGGGTGGTCGCCATTGGCAACCTTCCAGAACAACGTGGCGCTTTGCATGGCGGGCACTCCCTTTGGGCCGGCAGCTGGCATGTTTCGGGAGGGGCTGGCGCGTGTCTACTGGTAGAAATGCCAGGTGACTGAGGGGAGGGACTGCGTCATTGTGGCGGGCCCGAAGCGTCGTTTGCTGATAATGGAAAGCGACCTGTACGACTTGAATGAGCCCTAAATAAAGACCAAAATCTAGCCCTTCATTGAGGGCTTGATCATGCAGAACATCTTCGCCGACATCACCGTCAGCGTCTCGGAATTGAAGAAGAATCCCACGGCTGTCATGGCAGGTGCACAGGGGCAGCCAGTGGCAGTGCTCAATCATAATCGCGTCATGGGCTACATGGTGCCCGCTGAACTCTATGAGGCGATGATGGAGCAACTGGAAGACATCGAGCTGGCGCAACTGGTCAAGGCTCGTGCGCACGAGAAGGGCGTGCCGGTGAAGCTGGATGACCTATAAGCTCGAGTTTCTGCCCTCTGCGTTGAAGGAGTGGGAGAAACTTGGCCATACCGTGCGTGAGCAAGCCAAGAAGAAGCTGCGTGAGCGGCTGGTACTGCCCAGGGTGCAAGCGGACGCGCTGCGCGATTTGCCCAACCACTACAAGATCAAACTCAAGTCCTCAGGTTATCGACTGGTCTATCGGGTAGAGGATCAGCGAGTCGTTGTGCTGGTGGTGGCGGTAGGCAAGCGCGAGCGCGCGGCGGCCTATCGCTCTGCTCTGAAGCGCTGAAGCAAGCCCTCCTGTCCCGCAAGCCTCACCCACCTCAAGTGCCTGTTAACCCAGTATCCCCAATACCGGACGCAAGCGCGCGCATGACGCAATTGTAATCCGCCCATCACCTTGCCGTTATCCACCAGCAGCGAGCATCAGCCTCGGCCGAAGGGGCTGGGTGCACGCGCATCTGGCCAGACCAGGGACGCTCCAGCGCCGAGGCCGTACAACTACAACAGCCGCAGCGAAGGAGCATCGCATGAGAAACGGTCCGACACTTTCCCTGGCCGCCCTGGTGGCAATGGCCGGCCCCACTGCCTGGGCTGGCGACACGCAGCAAGACGGGTTCATCGAAGGCAGCCGCCTGAATGTGCTCAACCGCAACTTCTACTTCAACCGTGACCACCGCGACGGCCCGGCGCCGACCTACAACAGCGGCAAGGACAGCGCCAACGGCTACTCCGAGGCCTGGGCCCACGCCATCATCACCCGCTTCGAGTCCGGCTTCACCGAGGGCACCGTGGGCGTGGGGCTGGATGCCTTCGCGATGCTCGGGCTCAAACTCGACACCGGCGGTGGGCGCAATGGCGGGCGCAGCTCGTTCGATGTGCTGCCAGTGGACCGCGACGGTCAGGCCCGGGACGAGTACAGCAAGGTCGGCGGCGCCGCCAAATTGCGCCTGTACGACACCGTGCTGCGGGTGGGTGATGTGTTCCCGGCCAACCCGGTGGTGGCCGCCGGCGACTCGCGGCTGCTGCCGGAGAGCTTCCGCGGCGTGACCGTGGAAAACACCAGCCTCAAGGGCCTGACCCTGCAGGGCGGGCGCCTGCATGCCATGAGCCAGCCGGTGTCCAGCGACCTGCGCGACAACTTCGTGACCTTCTACGGCGGCCCGGTGGATTCGCCATGGATTGCCTACGGCGGTGGCGACTACGCGATCAACGACTACGTCAGCGTCAGCCTGTTCGGCAGCCGCCTGAAGGATGTGTGGAACCAGTACTACGCCGGCACCAGCGTGACCTGGCCGCTCAGCGACGAGCTGGCGCTGATCGGCGGGTTCAACTTCTACAACGCCAAGGACGAAGGCCGTCAGCGCCTCGGCCAGTTCGACAACGATATCTGGAGCGCCAAGCTCGGCGTGCGCTACGGCGCCCACACCCTGGCGCTGTCCCATCAGCGCAACAACGGCGACGATGATTTCGACTACCTGCGCCAGTCCGATTCGATCTTCCTCGACAACTCCATCCAGTACAGCGACTTCAACTCGCCGAAGGAGCGTTCCTGGATGCTGCGCTACGACCTGAACATGGCCACCTACGGCGTGCCGGGGCTGACCTTCATGACTCGTTACGGGCGTGGCAGCGACGCCGACTACAGCAACGCCAACGCCTTCTACATGCGCCGCGACGGCAACGGCGACCCGCTCACCGACCAGAAGCGCTGGGAGCGCGATATCGAGGTCAAGTACGTGGTGCAGACCGGCGCGGCCAAAGACCTGTCACTGCGGGTGCGCCAGGCCACCACCCGGGCCACGGCGTTCGAGTCTGACCTGGACGAGGTGCGGCTGATCGTCGAGTACCCGCTGTCGATTCTGTAACAACCCGAATTCACCTTTAGAAGCCCACGCGCTCCTTTGGTTACAGGTGAATGTTTTGGCGCCTCCGTGAGGCGCCTTTTTTTGCCTGTTCAGTGCCTGCGCGTCAGAGCAACCAGCGAAATGCTGCGAATGCTGGCGCATTCGCGCAGGGCAGTGCAGGCAGCCTCCAGCGAGGCGCCGGTGTCGACCAGGTCGTCCAGCAGCAACACATCGGCGCCATGGCGCAGGGTGTCGTTGACGATGAAACAGCCGGCCAGTGCCTTGGCCCGCTGCTCATAGTTGGCGAGGTCGGACATCATGGCGGTGTTCCAGGTTTTCAACAAAAGCTGGTCGCTGTAGCTGCTGCCCAACAATACCGCCACCTGCCTGGCCACTTCGTGGACCGGCTGGCAGGGGCGCTGCCTGCTGGCAGGCATGGGGATGACCAGGTCGAAGCGTTGCCCGGCCAATGCGGCGGCCACCGAGCGAGCGAGGAAGGCGACCTGCTGGAAGTCGTCGCGGTACTTGAGCTGGAACAGCGCCTCGCCGATGTCGGTACGCAGGATCTCAAACTGCATGTGGCCCTGTGCGTTCAGGCCGATGGGGGTACTGAGCACGGTGTGCCTGTCGAGGCTGATGGCTTGGTCCCAGGGGCCGTGGGAGAGGAGGGGTTGGATCAGCATTGCGTGCTTCCTTGAACATGAGTCGATGGGGCGGGTGTTTGCCCGCTGCACTTGTAGTTCGCGGAAACATCTTGCGTCCGACTTTGCGCGTAATCGACTTCATGCTTTCCGTTTTGCGTGTAGTCCTTTTCTGGTGGCCTACCGTTCTCTGCGGCTGGCTTCAGCCCACCCTTAACCAGATCGCCGACGCATCGTCACTCATCTTGAAGCGCGGGTAGCGCACGCAGGCGGCGTCGTCCTGCTCGATGCCGCGCAGGGTACGGGCCAGGTCGGCCAGCCCGTGGCTCAGCAGGCGAGTGATGAATGCGGCCGGGTCGTAGGCCCGGTAGGTGTCGAACAGTGCGGCAAAGCCGTCGCTCATCAGCAGCACATCATCGCCCCTGGCCACCGGGGTGCGGCTGTAGCAGGTGCCGGCGCGGGCCTGTTCGGGTTCGACACCCAGCACGGCCCGCGGCCGCTCGCGGGCGGCGCGGCGGTCGGCCAGCACCGCCGGCGTGCGCACACCGTAGGCGCCGGTGCCAGGGCCCAGGGCAGCGGCTTCGGCGCGTTCGGCCTCACGGTCCGGGGCCGGAGTGAGGAAGGCAATGCCTTCGGCGCTACGGTGCAGCACCACGCAGTCGGCCAGGTGCGCGCAGACCAGCTCGTCGCCCTCCAGGGCCACGGCAGCGAAGGCCGCGCGGGGCAGTTCCCACAGCGCCAGCGGCTCGCGCTGGCGGGCTTGCTCGTAGTCCTTGGCCAGGGTGTCGAATACCTGCTCGCAGATACCTTGCAATGGCCCGCAAGCGCCAGCGAAGGTACGCTGCGCCGCGCCCGCCAGCCAGGCCGCACCGCCGCGCTCACCCAGCAGGCCGGCCGGGCCGAGGTCGGTGGCACCGTCGATGACCCAGGCATGGCGCTCGGCGCAGCCGAGACGGTCATCGTTGGGCACATCCGGCTTGCCGGCCAGGCTCAGGGTCTGGATCAGGTCGAAATGCATGGCGGTCTCCGCGTCAGGGTCAGGTTGCTCTGTTCGGCACCGACCTTGAACGCTGCGGCGCCCGGCGTCAAACCTGGCGCCGGCCAGGTCATTTGGACGGCGGCTTGTCCCAGCAGTCGCTGTACAGCGCGCAGACCTTGTATTGGCGGTCCATCAGCGCCATGCGTTGCATGTGATTTTGCAGGGTAGTGACGGTGGCCTTGTTGTCATCCGCAAAGTAGGTCAGCAGGCGCTCGGCCATACGTTGGGTCCAGGCCCGGCTGCTGGCCTTGTCCAGGCTGTCGGGCGCAGTGGCGAGGCGTTGCAGGGTCTGGTCGTCAGCGCGGTTGAGCTGGTCGGTGTAGACGGCGATGTAGGCGGCGCGCACGGTAAGCTTCTGCTGTTGCATGTCGGCGCGCAGGGTGTCGAGGTTCTGTTTGTACAGTGCCCAATACTCATCCGGTACAGGCAAGTTGCGCTCTTTGCGCAGCTTGGCCACAGTCTCGTCGCTGCTCGGATAGGCAGCCGGTTTGTCCTTGGGCTTGGCGAGCGGGTCCTGGGCCAGGGTCTGTTCAATCCACTGGCTGCGTTGCGGTGTGTCTGGCAGCACGGGGCCAAGCGCTGGAACGGGTGGCTGCGGGGCTGTGGCACAGGCACCGAGCAGCAGTGTGGCGGCCAGTGTCAGGATGGCCGGGATGGAGCGCGACAACATGAATCCTCCTTGATAGGGGCGGGTGGCAAGCGAGGCATTGTGCCACTATCGCTGCCCGCTGCCAGCCCTTGTCACCTGGCCTTCAGTCAGCCTCGAGCCGCAGGCTCGCTGAGGCAGGTTGCGATGCCTACGCGCAAGAACGATCAAGTCGTCCGCCAACACCCTTGGTAGTGTGACGGCGCTGACTGAGGAGCAAGGGAATGCGAAGCATCGAACACATCCTGTGGTACATCGAGACGGCCCTGGACACCGACCTGGACCTGGGCCGTGTTGCCCGGCACTTCGGGCTTTCGCCGTTCGCCCTGGCACGCCAGTTCGCCGCCGCCACCGGCTGGCCGGTGATGCGCTATGTGCGGGCCCGGCGCCTGAGCCGTGCCGCGCAGGCCTTGCGCGGTGGTTGCCCGGACATCCTTGAAGTAGCGCTGGCGGCTGGCTACAGCTCTCACGAAGCGTTCACCCGGGCCTTCTGCGAGCTGTTCGGCATGCCGCCGAGCCAGCTGCGCGGCCAGGCCCACGACCCCTCTGCCTTGCTGGAGCCCCTGCGCATGAAAACCCTCGACTTCATCCCGCTTGCCGAACCGCGTTTCGAACACCGCGATGCCTTCATCATCGCCGGCCTCGGCGGGCGCTTCACCTTCGAGCGCAACGAAGGCATCCCTGGCCTGTGGCAGGCCTTCGACCCCTACGTCGGGCGTGTGCCCGGCCAGGTCGGCGACGCCACCTACGGGGTGTGCTGCAACCCCGGCGACGACGGCAGTTTCGAGTACATCGCCGGGGTCGAGGTGGCCCGCGCCGGCGACCTGCCGCCGAACTTCAGCCATTTCCGGTTGGCGGCACGGGACTATGCGGTGTTCCGCCACCAGGGCCATGTGTCGATGATCCACCAGACGGTCTACACCGTGTTCAACCAGTGGTTGCCGGCGTCCGGCCACCAGGCGGCCGATGCGCCGGAATTCGAGCTGTACAGCGCCGATTTCGACCCGCTGCACGGTGGCGGTTACGTCGACCTGTGGATCCCCCTGGCCGGCCGCTGATCGCGCACCGCCAGTGCGGGCGGGCAGGGGGGCTAGACTCGAGGGACCTCGTGCCCCGGGAACCCCGACCATGACCCCGAAGAACAGCATCTGCCTCTGGTTCGACCATGACGCCGAAGAGGCCGCGAACTTCTATGCCCAAACCTTCCCCGACAGCCAGGTGATCGCCGTACACCTGGCCCCCGGCGACTACCCGTCAGGCAAGCAGGGCGATGTGATCACCGTCGAATTCACGGTAATGGGCATCCCCTGCATCGGCCTCAACGGTGGCAAGGCGTTCAGCCACAGCGAGGCGTTCTCGTTCCAGGTGGCGACCGACAGCCAGGAGGAGACCGACCGCTACTGGAACGCCATCGTCGGCAACGGCGGGCAGGAGAGTGTGTGCGGTTGGTGCAAGGACAAATGGGGGCTGTCGTGGCAGATCAGCCCGCGCGTGCTGACCCAGGCCGTCGCCGGCAGTGACCGGGCGGCAGCCAAGCGGGCCTGGGAGGCGATGATGGACATGGGCAAGATCGACATCGCAACCATCGAGAAAGCCATCAAGGGATGAGCCGTGGACCATTGGTCCGAATCCAGCGCTTCGGCCAATAAAAACATATTTTGATGCTTAAATTACCTTTGTTGGGGGTCATCCACTTCGAGGGTGTCGTCATGAACATCAAGATTGCTGCACTGCTGTTGCTCGCCCTGTGCGCGCAGCCGCTATTCAACCAGGCCTTGGCCAGTACCGATGCGCCCGCCGCCGAGCCTGCGGCACTGAGCACGCGCCTGGCGTTGCGCGATCTGTGGGTCGAGCATGTGTTCTGGGTGCGCAACTACGCCGTTGCCAACCAGGCCGGCAACAAGGCCCAGGCCGACACGGCGGCCAGCCAGGTGGTGAGCAACGCCACCACCATCGCCAACAGCCTGGCGCCGTTGTATGGCCAACCGGCGGCGGAGCAGATGCTCAAGCTGCTGGCCGGGCACTGGGGCGCGGTCAAGCATTACAGCGATGCCACGGTGGCCAAGGACAAGGCCGGGCAGCAGGCGGCGGTGAACGAGCTGTCGGGCAACGCCAAGGCCATCGCCGGGTTCCTGGCCAAGGCCAACCCCTACCTGCCCGAGCCGACCTTGCTGACCCTGCTCAGCGCCCACGGCGGCCACCATGTGGCGCAGATCGACCAGCTCGCCGCCCGCGACTACGCCGGGGAAGCACAGACCTGGCAGATGATGCGCCAACACATGCTGGTGCTGGCCGACGCCCTGGCCGGGGCCTTGGTCAAGCAGTTCCCCGACAAGTTCTGAACAGGAGCCTGCGCCAATGCTGGAAGGATTGGGCCGTACCCAGCGTGACCTGCTCTATGCGCTGTTGCATCAGCCGGCGGGCATGAGCATCGATGACCTGGCCCAGGCGCTGGCGATCACCCGTACCGCGGTGCGCCAGCACCTGGCGGCGCTGGAGCGCGACGGCCTGGTACAGCGCGGTGCCACCCGGCCCACCGGGCGCCGGCCAGAGCAACTGCACCAGCTCACCGAGCAGGCCCGCGAGCTGTTCCCGCGGCAGTACCCCCTGCTGGCCAACCTGCTGATCGACGAGGTCGCCGGCCTGCTTGGCAACGACGCGTTGCTGGCGCTGCTGCGTGGCCTGGGGCGCAAGCTGGCTGCGGACCTTGAGCAGGAGGTGGTCGATGAGGCGCGGATCGTGCAACACATGAACCAGGCCGGCTATGAAGCGGCGGTGTTCTTCCGCTCTTCCGGTGAGCCGGAGATCGTCGCCCACAACTGCGTATTCCATCACCTGGCCAAGGCGCACCCGTCGGTGTGCGAGCTGGACCTGGCGCTGATCGGCGCCCTGGGGGGCGGCGAGGCGCAGCACCTGGAATGCATGCTGCGCGGTGGGCAGGTGTGCCGCTTCGCTGTCAGGCGCCCGAGCGAGGTTGGCGGGTCGCCTGCCAGCACAGCAAAGAACCCAGGGTGACCAGCAGCGCACCCTGCCAGAACTGCAGGGCCAGGTGCGCGCCGAGCCACAGCGCGGCGAACGCCGACGACAGCACCGGGGCAAAGTACGACGCGGTGGCCAGCAGGGTCAGGTTGCCGCGCAGGATGCCGAGGTTCCACAACGCGTAGCCGCCGGCGATGGACAGGCCCGCCCCGAGCAGTTCCAGGCTGGCGCCGGTACTGAAGGCCGGCAGCGTTTCTGCGCTGATGGCGTACTTGAGCCACAGCACCGCCGCGGTGAGCAGGAAGAACAGCACCACATGGTTCTGCCCATCGGCATAGCGGCGGGTGATGTTGCAGTACAGCGCGAAGGTGATCGCGCAGCTGGCCGCCAGGCTGTAGCCCAACGGGTTGGAGCGGATGTTGGCGAGCACGCTGGCCAGCGACAGGCCATCGCTGCCGACCACCCAAAGGATGCCGAGCAGTGCCAGCGCGGTGCCTGGCACGATGTACCAGCGCGCCGCCTGGCGGTTCATCACGATCGCCAGCAGCACGGTCAGGCTCGGCCACAAGTAGTTGACCACCATCAGCTGGATCGCCTGGGTGCTGTCCAGGGCATAGCCTAGCGCCAGTGACAGGCAGATCTCGTAGGCGACGAACAGCGCCGAGCCGCCGAGCAGGTACCAGGGCGAGGCTTTGCGCAAACGTGGCTTGCCCAGCAATACCAGCAGCAACAGCGCGCCCAGGGTGTAGATCAGCGCCGCGCCGCCAATGGCGCCGAAGTGCTGGCTGACGCTGCGGATCAGGCCCGAGGCGGTGCTCCACAGCAAGATGGCGGCGAGGCCGCAGAGGGTGGCGTTGCGTCCGGTAATCCTGGCCATGGGCGGGCTCGCTGGAAAAGGCGCGGAGTCTAACCGGGTAGAGAGTTTGTATCCAAGTCTGGCGACAGAGCAGGAGGGGGCGGCGCATCCATGCGCCTAGAAATATCAGAAGCTGTACTTGGCGGTCAGCATGAAGTTGCGTGGGTCGCCAAAGGTGTCGCCACCGTAGTCCACCGATTTGGAAATCGACGAGTAGTAGTGCTTGTCGAACACGTTGTTGGCGTTGAGCTGCAGGTCCAGATGGGGGCTTACCTGGTAGCCGGCCATCAGGTCGGTAACCGCATAGCCGCCCTGGATCAACCGGTAGCTGCTGCCATCGGCCAGGGCGATGTCGTTGTACATGCGGCTCTGCCAGGTGACGCCGCCACCCACGCGCAGTTTTTCCAGCGGGCCCTGGAAGCGGTACGTGGTGTACAGCTTGAACTGGTGCTCGGGGGTGTCGGAGTTGAGCGGCTTGTTGATGTTCTGCGGGTTGTTCTGGTCCTTGACGGTGTGCACGCGGGCATAGGTATAGCCACCACCGATCTGCCACTGCTCGGTCAGCGCGCCCTGCAGTTCGAAGTCGATGCCCTGGCTGCGCACCTCGCCGGAGGCCTGGTAGCAGCTCAGTTGCGGGCAGTTCGGCAGTTTCACCTCGACCTGGCGGTTTTCCTGGTCGATGCGGAACACGGCCAGGCTGGCGTTCAGTGCGCCGTCGAAGTACTCGCCCTTGATGCCGACCTCGTAGTTCTTGCCGACGATCGGCGTTACCGGTTTACCGGAGCCGTCGCGCCCGTCCTGCGGGGTGAAGATGTCGGTGTAGCTGACGTAGACCGAGTGCTGGTCATCCAGGTCGTAGATCAGGCCGCCGTAGCGGGTGACCTTGCGGGTGACCTTGTAGTCGCCGGCGTCGTTGTCGCGCTGGTCGTAGTCGTACCAGTCCAGGCGCCCGCCGAGGATCAGCTTGAGCGGGTCGGCCAGGCTCAGGCGGGTGGTGCTGTAGACGCCTTCCTGGTTGATCAGGTAGCGGTTGTTGCTGGTGTGCACGAAGCCGGGCTTGCCGCCACCCAGGGGGTAGTCGGTGTTGTACGGGCTGTAGTTGTCCTCGTTCATGTCGTAGAGGCGCTTGCTGGCGCCGACCACCAGTTCGTGGGTGCGGCCCAGGGCCTGGAACGGGCCGCTGGCAAAGGCATCCAGGCCCAGCTGGTTCTCGTCGTGTTTCGACTGGTAGACCGTCCGGCTCAGGGTCTTGGCGGCGTTCCAGCGCGACTGGTACGAGCCGCGGAACAGCGCGTCCTGCTCGCTGTAGTTGGCGTTGACCTGCAGCTTCCAGTCGTTGGCCAGGCGGTGGCGCACTTCGGCGAACAGGGTGTTGATCTCCTGGTCCTTGTTCTCCCAGTCGGTGCCCGGGTTGTACGAGCGCGACACGTCCAGGTGATGGCCGCCGAGGTCGGTGGGGATGGCGCCCCAGAAGAAGTTGGTCTTGTCCTTCTGGTGGGAGAAACCGAGGGTGAGGGTGGTGTCTTCGCTCAGGTCGGCTTCGGTGATGGCGTAGAACAGGCCGTGATCTTCTTCCTGGCCATCGCGAAAGCCGTTGGCGTCGCGGTATGAGGTGACCACTCGGCCGCGCAGGGTGCCGCTGTCGTTGAGCGGGCTGGAGGCGTCGAGCTCGCCGCGGTAGTTGTCCCAGCTGCCGGCGGCGCCGGTCAGGGTGACTTTCTGCTCGGCCAATGGGCGCTTGCGCACCAGGTTGATGGCGGCCGAGGGGGTGCCGGCGCCGGTGACCAGGCCGGTGGAGCCGCGCACCACCTCCACCCGGTCGAACATCGCCAGGTTGGGCTGGGCGCCGACCACCCAGCCGGTGTACGCGCTCGGGATGCCGTCGTACATGATGTTGTCGACGTCAAAGCCGCGGGCGGTGTAGGTCTGGCGGCCCGGGCCGTTGGACTGGTTGAGGAACAGGCCTGGCGTGTACTTGGCCACATCGTTGATGCTGGTCATGGCCTGGTCGTCCATGCGCTGGCGCGTGATCACGGTCACCGACTGGGGTGTTTCGCGCATGGTCAGTGGCAGCTTGGTAGCGGTGGACATGGCCCCGGTGGTGTACGACTGCGAACCTTCGGTGGTGCTGCCCAGATGGCTGTCGTTGATGGCCGTGGCGCCCAGTTCGAGCACGGCCGGCGCATCGGTTTGCGGCGGTTCGGCGGCGACTGCGAGGGGCAGGGAGGCCATGCAGACAGCCATGGCCAGCAGGTTGCGCGTGGGCGTGAAGCGGCGGGGCAAGCGAAGCGGATACATGCCGGGCTTTATCCTTATTACTAGTGCTTATGAGAATGATTAGCAATAAGTCTGTCAGGATTTCTCGCTCGGTCATAGCCCGAGCGGATATAAATTTGACGTATTTTTCACAATTACCATTCGGGCGAATAGCTTTCGCAGGGCTGACCCACGCTGCTCAAGCCTTGGAGGAGGGCGACCCGACAAGCCGCGCGGGGCTGGCGGTGATCTGTTTGCCACGCTGTTGCGCCACTTCCCGTGCCTGGCCGTCGCGCTGCTTGCCGTGGCGCGCCTGTCCCACCAGTTGCGGAATCAGCGGCCCTTCCGGCAGGTGCCGCCAGAACCGCCCGGGCAGATGCTGGCGCAAGGCGTCGGGGTTGAGCCGGGCCGGGTTGAAGGTGTGGCGGTAATAGGTCAGCCACAGCTCGGCGTCGGGGTCTTCGGCCGTGTGCGCCCACTGCTGCCAGGCTTCGGGGCAGCGCCGCTGGTATTCAAGCGACGTACCGTCGTAGCGCACGCCATCGCGTGGCGTGGCGATCAGCCAGCGCTGGCGCCCCAGGCGTTCGGCAAAGTGGCCGCTGGCGCTGTCGAGGATGTCGTGGGCCGGTTCGTGGTAGGCCACCAGGTCCAACTGCAGGTGTTCGGCCAGCGCCGCAGGCAGTGGCACGAAGCGTACGAAGGCATGCAGGTGATGGGCTTCGCGGCCGACCTGCTTGATGCGCCGTTGCAGCTCGCTGCCCAGGCGGTCGCCGGCGAGCATGGCGGTGCGGTCGCCATGGGCGACGCGCCAGAGCACTTCGTACAGCAGGTTCCAGCGCTGTTCACCGCGGTAGCGCCCGGCCTGCTCCAGTTGGGCCAGCAAGGCCGCCGGCACCCGGGCATGGAAGGGGCCTGGGCCTTCGGGCAGTGCCTCTGGGACGGCCAGCAGGTCGTCCATCGGGCCCTGGCTCCAGGTGACTTCGGCCGGGTCGATACCGTGGCCGAGCAGGCGCCTGGCCTGGTCGCGCCAGGTGGCGAAGCAGTCGTCGCAATCGAGCGCGATCACCCCCACAACCCCATCTGCACGGGGGCCTGGGGTTCGCGCAGGCGCTCGCGCAACAGCCCGCTGCGCAGTTCGGCCTGGGCCGGTCGGTAGTCGCTGGTGACGATGAACGGGCGAGCTTTTTCCAGCACGCAGCGTAGCTGGATCAGGTCGTCGTAGCGGATCCGCCGTTCGCGGCGCAGGGCCACCATGCGTTGCACGCTGCGCAGGCCGATGCCGGGGATGCGCGCCAGCAGCGCAGGTTCTGCGCGGTTGACGTCGAGCGGGAACACCTCGCGGTTGGCCAGCGCCCAGGCCAGTTTCGGGTCGATGTCCAGCGCCAGGTTGCCACTTGCGCCAAGCAGCTCGCCGGCCTTGTAGCCATAGCCGCGCAACAGGAAGTCGGCCTGGTACAGGCGGTGCTCGCGCAGCAGTGGCGGGGCCGCCAGGGGCACGCTGGCGGGGCTGTCGGGGATCGGGCTGAAGGCCGAGTAGTACACGCGCTTGAGGCCGTAGCCCTGGTACAGCGATTCGGCGTTGCGCAGCAGGGTGCTGTCGTCGGTGGCGTCGGCGCCGACGATCACCTGGGTGCTCTGCCCGGCGGGGGTGAAGCGCGGCGCCCGGGGCTCGTTGGCCACCGCTTGCTGGCCCTGATGGATCACGCCCATGGCCTGGCGGATAGTGCTGGCCTGCTTCTCCGGGGCCAGGCGCTGGAGGCTGGCGTCGGTGGGCAGTTCGATATTGACGCTGAGCCGGTCGGCCAGGCGCCCGGCCTCCTCGATCAGCAGCGGGTCGGCATCCGGGATGGTCTTGAGGTGGATGTAGCCACGGAAGTTGTGCTCTTCGCGCAGCAGGCGCGCCACCCGGATCAGTTGCTCCATGGTGTAGTCGGCCGAGCGGATGATCCCGGAGCTCAAAAACAGCCCGCTGATGCAGTTGCGCCGGTAGAAATCCAGGGTCAGGCGCACCACTTCCTCAGGGCTGAAGCGTGCCCGCGGCACGTTGCTGGAGCGGCGGTTGACGCAGTACTGGCAGTCGTACAGGCAGAAGTTGGTCAGCAGCACCTTGAGCAGCGACACGCAGCGCCCGTCGGGGGTGTAGCTGTGGCAAATGCCTGTTCCGTCGGTGGCGCCCAGCCCCTCACGGCCACGCGAACCGCGCTTGGGCGCACCGCTGCTGGCGCAGGAAGCGTCGTATTTGGCGGCGTCGGCGAGGATGCCGAGTTTGGCGATGAGCTGCATGGGATGATCCGAAATACTGAATATTCATACAGTATTTCGGGATTGAGCTGATGGCAAGTGTCCGTTGTCGAGACTTGCGGCATCAGCGTTGCGCTATCGCTGACAAGTCACGATGGCCAACCGCAGCGCCCACAGGCGCCTACCCGACTGTTTTACTCGGCTAAGCTTCATTTCAGTTTGTTTCAGGCTTACGACTCATTGAAAGGGTGCGCACATGAAGATCGTCGGTAAATCCCCATGGGCCCTGGCGGCCCTGTGCCTGGCCATGGGCCTGGCGACCGCCCAGGCTGCCGAGAGCAAGAAGGTCGATGTGATGTTGGTGGGCGGCGGCATCATGAGTTCCACCCTTGCCGTGTGGCTCAACGAGCTGGAGCCGGGCTGGTCGATGGAGATGGTCGAGCGCCTGGACAAGGTTGCCGAAGAAAGCTCCAACGGCTGGAACAACGCCGGCACCGGGCATTCGGCCCTGGCCGAGCTCAACTACACCCCGGAGAAGGACGGCAAGATCGACATCAGCAAGGCGGTGGAGATCAACGAATCGTTCCAGATCACCCGGCAGTTCCTCGCCTGGCAGGTGAAGCAGGGGGTGCTGAAGAACCCACGCTCGTTCATCAACACCACGCCGCACATGAGTTTCGTCTGGGGCGACGACAACATCCGCTTCCTGCGCAAACGCTACGAGGCGCTGCAGGCCAGCCCGCTGTTCAAGCCCATGCAGTATTCCGAAGACCACGCGCAGATCGCCAAGTGGGTGCCGCTGATGATGGAAGGGCGCGACCCCAACCAGAAGCTCGCGGTGACCTGGACGCCGATAGGCACCGACGTCAACTTTGGCGAGATCACCCGCCAGTACGTGGGCTACCTGCAGACCCGGCCGAACTTCGACCTCAAGCTGTCCACCGAGGTCGAGAACATCACCCGCAACGACGATGGCAGCTGGCACGTCGAGTACAAGAGCCTCAAAGATGGCAGCACCGCCGCCACCGACGCCAAGTTCCTGTTCATCGGTGCCGGCGGCGCCGCGCTGCCGTTGCTGCAGAAGTCCGGCATCGACGAGGCCAAGGACTATGCCGGCTTCCCGGTGGGCGGCTCGTTCCTGGTCACCGACAACCCGGCCATCGCCCAACGCCACATGGCCAAGGCCTACGGCATCGCCGCCACCGGTGCGCCGCCGATGTCGGTGCCGCACCTGGATACCCGGGTGCTCGATGGCAAGCGGATGATCCTGTTCGGGCCGTTCGCCACCTTCTCCACCAAGTTCCTCAAGCAGGGTTCGCTGCTGGACCTGCTGGGCAGCACCACGGTCCATAACACCTGGCCCATGGTGCGGGTCGGGGTGCGCGAGTTCGACCTGGTGCAGTACCTGGTCGGCCAGGTGCTGCAGTCCGACGATGACCGCTTTGCCGCGCTGCAGACCTATTTCCCCGAGGCCAAGCCTGCGGACTGGCGCCTGTGGCAGGCCGGGCAGCGGGTGCAGATCATCAAGAAGGACGAGAACCAGGGTGGCGTGCTCAAGCTGGGTACCGAGATCGTCACTTCCAAGGACGGCAGCATCGCCGGGCTGCTGGGCGCCTCGCCGGGGGCCTCGACCGCGCCACCGATCATGCTCGACCTGCTGGGCAAGGTGTTCAAGGACAAGCTGGCCACGCCCGAATGGCAGGCCAAGGTCAGGCAGATCATCCCGTCTTATGGCATCCGCCTGAACGAGCATCCGGACAAGGTGCAGGAGGAGTGGGACTACACCAGTGCAGTGCTGCAGCTGGCGCCGCCCAGTGAGGTTGCCGCGCCCTGACTCAGCCTTGCGACCGCTTTGCGGTCTTTTCGCTGGCAAGCCAGCTCCCACCTCGACCGCGCTGAGCTCAAGCCATGCGCAATCGGAGTGGGAGCCGGCTGGCCGGCGATGGGGCCGTAGCGCATCCAGCGTCTTTACGCACCCACCTGCGCCGCCACCTCCCGCACCTGCTGACGGAACCAGCGCCGCAACGGATCGGCATGGGTTCGTTCATGCCAGATCTGCATCACCTCCACCTGTGGCAGCGTCAGCGGCAGCGGGTGGATGCACAGTTCGGCGTCGCGCTCGAGCGCATCGACGGCCAGTGAGCGCAGGCAAGTAAGCAGCAGGTCGGTGCCACTGACCAGTCGCGTCGGGGCGATGAAACTGGACAGCCCGGCGACAATCCGCCGCTCATGGCCCAGGGCGCGCAAGGCGCGGTCGACACGGCCGTCGAGGTCGCCGGTCAGGGTGGTGATCAGGTGCTCGCAGGCCACGAAGGCCTCAAGGCTCAAGCCGTCGGTCAGCCTTGGGTTGCCCCGTGAAGCCAGCACCACGAAGTCCTCGCCAAGCAGCCGCTGCTGGTGAAAGGTGTCTGGCAGGCCGGTGTAGAAACCGGCGATGGCCAGGTCGCAGGTGCCTTTCTCCAGCGCCTCGCGGGGCAATTCGCCACGGGTGTTGTGGGTGACCAGGGTGAGGTTTGGTGCCTGGCTGCGCAGGACCGGCAGCAATCTGGGCAGCAACGTCTGTTCGAGGTAATCGGTGCTGTACAGGTGCAGGCGGGCAGGGCGGGCGAGGAAGTTTTCACCATCGCAGCGCTCGAAGAAGCTTTGCAGTTGACCGATCAGCACCTGCACCTGCGGCGCCAGTTCATGGGCCCGAGGCGTGGGCGTGAGCCCGCGTGGCGCGCGAACGAACAGCGGGTCGCCGAACTGGTGGCGCAACTTGTTCAGCTTGTGGCTCAGCGCCGGCTGGCTGAGGGCCATGCGCTCGGCGGCACGGGAGGCGTTGCGCTCCTCGTAGAGCACCTGGAACAGGTGCAGCAGATTCAGGTCTTTGTTGGTGATATTCATATTTTGAATCGCAGGAATAAGTGCTTTCGAATTATCGAATCCTAACGCGATGGCTAGCATGGGCCCAGTCAATTCGAACCTGCACGGAACATACCCATGTCCATCGCCATTTTCGCCACGATCCACCCCAGCCCCGAGCACTATCAGGCAGCCGCCCAGGCCCTGCAGTTGATGGTTGAACACAGCCGTGCCGAGCCCGGCAACCTGCGCTACGACCTGTTTGTCCGCGACGGTGAGCCCTTGGCATTCGAGCTGTTCGAGCTGTACGTCGATGAGGCTGCGGTCGAGGCGCATCGTAGCAGCGCTCATTACCAGGCCTACCGCGCCGCCACTGGCGCGTGGCTGGCCGCGCCTACCCAGGTAAAACTGGCCCGCCCACTGAACCTCGCACCCTTCAACTGATCAGGACATCTGCATGAAAATCTTCACACCTATCGCCCTGGCCAGCGCACTGGCGGCCGGTGGTGCCGTCGCCGCGCCCAAGGGCGAAGTGCTGGTGCTGCTGTCCAGCGAACACCAGCTGGCGCTCCAGGATGGCAAGCAATACGCCACGGGGTATTACCTCAATGAATTCGGCGTGCCTGCCGACCAACTGCTCAAGGCGGGCTACTCGCTGGTGCTGGTCACGCCCAAGGGCAATGCGCCGCGGGTAGACGAGCGTTCGATCGACCCGATGTACTTCGGCGGCGACAAGGCCGAGATGCAGCGCATCCACCAGGTGGTCGAGGGCTTGCCGGGCATCCACGACACGCTGTCGGTCAAGGAAGTGTTGGCCGGTGACCTTGATCGCTACGCCGGAATCTTCATCCCGGGCGGCCATGCACCGCTGATCGACCTGGCCAACAACCCAGAGGTCGGTGCCTTGCTGCGCCATTTCCATCAGGCCGGCAAGCCCACTGCAGCCATCTGCCATGGCCCGATCACCTTGCTGTCGGCGCAGCAGGACCCGGCGGCCTACCGCGCTGCCCTGGCCCGTGGTGAAACCCCGGCGGCCAGCGACTGGAGCTATCAGGGCTACCGCATGACCATCTTCTCCGACCCCGAGGAGCAGGTGTTCGAAGGCTCGCTCAAGGGTGAGCGCCTGCAGTTCTACCCGGCCAAGGCCATGGCCGGCGCGGGTGGCAACATGAGCTATGCCGAGGCCTGGCAGCCGCATGTAGTGGTCGATCGCGAACTGATCACCGGGCAGAACCCGTTCTCCGACAAGGCCCTCGCCAAGGCGCTGCTGGAGCAGTTGGCGCGAGCCCGGAACTAACGGCGCTTGAAGCGCTGAGGCCGGCGCGCCGGTGGTTGCTCAGCGCTTGGCTGGCCTGGTCAGGGCATCGACCATCAGCACCGCTGCGCCGGCCATGATGGCGATATCCGCCAGGTTGAACACGCCGGTGTGCAGCGTGCCGATGTTGAGCACCAGGTAGTCGACCACATGCCCCTCGCGAAACACCCGGTCGATCAAGTTGGACAGCCCACCCACGGCGATGAACCAGGCGGCGAAGGCCTTGATCGGCGCCGCCTGCCAGTGCCTGAACGCCCAGACGCTGGCCCAGCAGCACACCGCGCCCACGGCGACCACGAAGATCAGTTGCTTGAGCA
The DNA here is from genome assembly GCF_049310485.1 of Pseudomonas sp. GZD-209. Taxonomy (NCBI): domain Bacteria; kingdom Pseudomonadati; phylum Pseudomonadota; class Gammaproteobacteria; order Pseudomonadales; family Pseudomonadaceae; genus Pseudomonas; species Pseudomonas sp. GZD-209. The sequence continues at coordinate 1,519 of NZ_JBMOWQ010000052.1, read as the reverse complement.
GCGCCGGCATGCCGGCACCCAGGCTGAGGAAGGCGCCGGGGTTGAGGCTCAGGGCCAGGTCGAGCCAGATGCTCTGGTTGCCCAGGACATAACTGTGGTTATCGAGGGCTACCAGGGCGATCAGCTTCACCCACTGGTCAATGATGATGAAGGCAACGCCCAGGACAAGGACGAGGGTACGGCTGGAGAACATGGTGGCAATTCCTTTGCTGCACGGGTGCGGCCGTCCGGTAGTGGCGGGTGTGCCGGCAGCGCGGCGAAGATAGCGCAGGCGGGTCTAGACTTAAAGCCCGGGCCCGGTTCTGCTGCGGGCCTATCATCGATCCGACCACCGCCCCGGACCGGACGTCGCCGACGGTGGCCTTCCTGCAGAGGAGGTCAGGTCATGGACGAGGCAAGGCTTCACGAATTCATGGGCAAGCTGGTGGGCGACATGGGCGCCGCGGCGACCCTGGCCAACGTGGTGCTGGGCGACGAGCTCGGCCTGTACCGGGCGATGGCCGACAGCCAGCCGGTCAGCCCCGAGGTGCTTGCCGAGCGCACCGGGTGCCAGCCGCGGCTGGTGCGCGAATGGCTCAATGGCCAGGCCGCGGCGGGTTACGTAGTACACGATCAAGGCAATTTCACCCTGCCCGAAGAGCAGGCCATGACCCTGGCGCTGGAAGACTCGCCGGCCTACATGGCCGGCGGCGCGGCGGTGCTGGCGGCGCTGTTCCACGACAAGGACAAGCTGGTGAAGGCCATGCGCGGTGACGGCGCACTGGCCTGGGGTGACCACCACCCGTGCATGTTCAGTGGCACCGAACGGTTTTTCCGCCCGGGCTATCGCACCTTCCTGGTGGCCGATTGGCTGCCGGCGCTTGAGGGCGTGGTCAGCAAGCTGCAGGCCGGCGCGCAGGTGGCGGATGTGGGGTGCGGTCATGGTGCCTCCACCATCGTCATGGCCCAGGCGTTTCCACAGTCGAATTTTGTCGGCTATGACTATCACGCGCCTTCGGTGGCCACCGCCACCGAACGGGCACGGGATGCCGGAGTGGGCGGGCAGGTGAGCTTTCAGCAGGCGTCGGCCAAGGATTACCCCGGCCACGATCTGGACCTGGTGTGCTTCTTCGATTGCCTGCATGACATGGGCGACCCGGTTGGCGCGGCGCGGCATGCGTACAAGGCATTGAAGGCGGATGGCACGGTGATGCTGGTCGAGCCGTTCGCCGAGGACAGCCTGGACGCCAATATCAACCCGGTGGGGCGCTTGTTCTATGCCGCGTCGACCTTCATCTGCACGCCCAATTCACTGTCGCAGGAAGTTGGGCTGGGGCTGGGGGCGCAGGCGGGGGAGGCGCGGTTGCGGGCGGTGTTCGAGGAGGCGGGGTTCAAGCGCTTCCGGCGGGCGACGCAGACACCGTTCAACCTGATTCTGGAGGCACGCAAGTAACACGTGAATCTGCAGCGGCCAAATCGCGGGGGGGGGAGAACCCCCCCCCCACAACCACAAAAAAACAGAGAGCGGGGGTGCGCCAGA
>NZ_JBMOWQ010000051.1:0-6365 GCF_049310485.1 Pseudomonas sp. GZD-209 | reverse complement strand
AAATCGCGGGGCAAGCCCGCTCCCACGCCGGCACCACCAGCAGAGTGGGAGCGGGCTTGCCCCGCGATTGTTCTGAAAGAGAAGGGGCGCCATCTGGCGCCCCTTCTTGTTGCTGCTTAGGCTTGCGCGTCCCAGGGACGGTCGCCTTTTTCATCCTTGACGCGGGTCGGCAGGCCCATCACGTCCAGCGCCTTGAGGAACGGCTCGGCCGGCAGTTCCTCGACGTTGACCATGCGGCCGGCGTCCCACTCGCCACGGGCGACCAGCAGGGCAGCAGCCACTGGCGGTACGCCGGCGGTGTACGAGATGCCCTGGCTGTCGGTCTCGGCGTAGGCTTCTTCGTGGTCAGCCACGTTGTAGATGAACACTTCGCGCGGCTGGCCGTCCTTGGTGCCCTTGACCAGGTCACCAATGCAGGTCTTGCCGGTGTAGCCCGGGGCCAGCGAGGCCGGGTCGGGCAGCACGGCCTTGACCACTTTGAGCGGTACCACTTCCAGGCCTTCGGCGGTTTTCACCGGTTGCTCGCTGAGCAGGCCGAGGTTCTTCAGCACGGTGAACACATTGATGTAGTGCTCGCCGAAGCTCATCCAGAAGCGCACGTTCGGCACGTTCAGGTTCTTCGAGATCGAGTGCACTTCGTCGTGGCCGGTGAGGTACAGGTTCTGCGAACCCACCACCGGCAAGTCGTCGGTGCGCTTGACCTCGAACATGGTGTTGCTGGTCCACTGGCTGTTCTGCCAGCTCCATACTTGCCCGGTGAACTCGCGGAAGTTGATTTCCGGGTCGAAGTTGGTGGCGAAGTACTTGCCGTGGGAACCGGCATTGACGTCGAGGATGTCGATCGAATCAATGCGGTCGAAATACTGCTGCTGCGCAAGTTTTGCGTAGCTGTTCACCACACCCGGGTCGAAGCCGACACCCAGAATGGCGGTAATGTTCTTCTGCTGGCATTCCTCGAGGTGTTTCCACTCGTAGTTGCCGTACCAGGGCGGGGTTTCGCAGATCTTGCCCGGTTCTTCGTGAATCGCGGTGTCCAGGTAGGCGACACCGGTATCGATGCAGGCACGCAGCACCGACATGTTGAGGAAAGCGGAACCGACGTTGATCACGATCTGCGATTCGGTCTCGCGGATCAGTGCCTTGGTCGCCTCAACATCGAGGGCATTGAGCGAGAAGGCCTGAATGTCGGCGGGTACCTTGAGGCTACCCTTGGCCTTGACGCTGTCGATGATGGCCTGGCATTTGGAGATGTTCCGTGACGCAATCGCAATACGACCCAGTTCGTCGTTATGCTGTGCGCACTTGTGGGCCACCACCTTGGCGACACCTCCTGCACCAATGATAAGAACGTTCTTCTTCAATTCAGCTGCTCTCCTTCATGAAAGCCCGTCTTACGACAGGCTCGAAACGTAGTCTTCGAAACCGAACTCGCGCACGACCTCGACGCTGCCGTCGAGTTGCTTGACCGCGATGGACGGCATCTTCAAACCGTTGAACCAGTTTTTCTTGACCATGGTGTAGCCCGCCGTGTCGACGAACGACAGGCGATCGCCAATGGCCAGTGGCTTGTCGAATTGGTACTCGCCGAAGATGTCGCCGGCCAGGCACGACTTGCCGCAGACCATGTAGGTGTGCGCGCCATCGTTGGGGGCCATCTTGGCGTTGAGGCGGTAGATCAGCAGGTCGAGCAGGTGCGCTTCGATCGAGCTGTCGACCACGGCCAGGTGCTTGCCGTTGTACAGGGTGTCGAGCACGGTCACTTCCAGCGAGGCGCTGTTGGTGATGGCCGCTTCGCCCGGCTCCAGGTACACCTGCACGCCGTAGGTTTGCGAGAACTGCTTCAGGCGCGCGCAGAAGGCGTCCACCGCGTAATCTTCGCCGGTGAAGTGGATGCCGCCACCGAGGCTGACCCATTCGACCTTGTGCAGCAGGTGGCCGAAGCGCTCCTCGATGTGGCTGAGCATCTTGTCGAACAGGCCGAAGTCACCGTTCTCGCAGTTGTTGTGGAACATGAAGCCGGAGATCTTCTCGATCACCTTCTCGATCTTCTCGGGGTCCCACTCGCCCAGGCGGCTGAACGGGCGCGCCGGGTCGGCCAGCAGGTAGTCGGAGCTGCTCACCTGCGGGTTGACGCGCAGGCCGCGCACCTTGCCTTCGGATTGCTCGGCGAAGCGCTCGAGCTGGCCGATGGAGTTGAAGATGATCTTGTCGCAGTTTTCGAGCATCTCTTCGACTTCATCGTCGGCCCAGGCAACGCTGTAGGCGTGGGTTTCGCCGGCGAACTTCTGGCGGCCGAGCTTGAGCTCGAACAGCGAGGACGAGGTGGTACCGTCCATGTACTGCTGCATCAGGTCGAACACCGACCAGGTGGCGAAGCACTTGAGGGCAAGCAGGGCCTTGGCACCGGAGTGTTCGCGCACGTAGGCGATCTTCTCCATGTTGCTCAGCAGCTTGGTTTTATCGATGAGGTAGTACGGCGTCTTGATCATTTAAAGGCCCCCGGCCAGGCCGGCCAAAAAAAGGACACGCATTGTGCCTTCACTTGCCACAGTTCGAAAGGGCGCAAGGTGCTTTTCGTCCGAGTCGCCGCTCATTGCATATACAAAGCGCCATCATGCGGTTGCCCGGGGCCCGCTGCTGGGGAGCGCCTGGGGTGCAATGGCCCTATTGAAACAGACGAATATGACCATCCTGATCAAAGGCCGGTAGCGAGGTGCGGGCAATGAAAGTAGGCGTTATTTCCGATACCCATGGTTTGCTGCGCCCCGAAGCGCTGGCGGCGCTCGAGGGCTGCGCGCTCATCGTGCACGCCGGTGACATCGGCAAGCCACAGGTGCTTGAGGCGCTTGCAGCGCTGGCACCGCTGCGGGTGGTGCGTGGCAACAACGACGTGGCGCTGCCCTGGGCCCAGGGCTTGCCGGACGTGGACAGGTTTGAGGTGCAAGGCTGGCAGGTGCTGCTGGTGCACGACCTGGCCGATGTGCCGGCGCACCTGGACCAGGGCGTGCAGTGGGTGATCACCGGGCATTCGCACAAACCGCTGATCGAACAGTGGGAGGGCCGCCTGTACCTCAATCCGGGCAGCGCCGGGCCCCGGCGCTTCAGCCTGCCGGTGACCCTCGCGCTGATCGAGGTGGGTGCGGATGGGGTGATGCCTGAGATAATCCCTTTGCTCACCCCGGCGTCGATCAAGGCAGGTCAGGCCAGCAGGTCCTCGTGAAACGCGCCGTAGGGCAGCTCGGGGTGGGCGATCTGGATTTCCAGGATCCACAAGCCTGCGCCCGGCTGCCCGTCGAAAGCGCCCAGATCACCGGCCCGGTAGATGGCATGGGGGAAGTCGCTGACGCGGTGGCCCTTGATTTCCAGGTTCAGCTTCCAGCCCATTTCCCGTGCGCGCTCGGCGGCAAAATCGTACAGCTCGATGCCCGTCACTCCTTGGGTACGCCAGTGCGCCTGGACCTCGTCGAACAAGGTCTTCACCGCTGCGGCGCAGGCGATCTTCTGTGGGTCGTTACCGGTGACGAAGGTGGTGCCGGCATCGCCCTCATGGCCCTCCCAGACCACGCCCATGTCGATGAAATAGATGTCGTCCTCGCCCAGCACGGGGTCACCGTCGGAGCGCTGCTTGAAGGTCTTCAGGGTGTTGGTGCCGAAGCGGATGTGGGTGGGGTGCCAGATCCGCTGCATGCCCAGCGCTTCCAGCACTTGCTGGCCCAGCGCGCGGGCCTCGGATTCGCGCATGCCGGGGCGGATGCCCTGGGCGATGCGCTCGACGGCCTGCCAGGTCATGCGCTGGGCATGTTTCATCAGGTCCAGCTGATAGGGGGCACCCACAGCTTCCTTTGCAGTGTTGGTGGCAGTCATGCCGGTACTCCTCATCAGGGGGTGTTTCGTTATGATTTTTTTATACAGCGATCAGCTTCGCAACCTCAGCCTCCGGGCGCAGGCCGCGCAGGAACAGGTCGGCCAGCGCCTGGGTCGACGCCCGCGTTGGCTTGAGCTGCGCCGAACTGCCGGGCGCCGCGCCGAAACGGAAACTGGCCAGGGGCGTGGACCAGAGGAACAGTAGCAGATGCTCTGGCGCGGTCCGGGCAATCAGCCCGCGCTCCATCCACTGCGCAAGGCAGGCCAGGTTCTGCCGGGCGCTGTGGCGCAAGGCTTCGCTGCGCTCGCCAGGCAGGCGCTGCCCGCCGTGGAGCATTTCCTTGAGCCAGACCCGTGTGGCATGGGGGTGCCGGCGGGCCACCTCGGCCTTGGCCTTGAAGTAGCGGGGCAGGGCGTGCTCTGGATGGGCCTCGGCCGCAAGGCTGCGCGAAGCCAGCAGCAAGGGCTCCATCACCAGGTCCAGCACGGCGGTGTAGAGCTGCTGCTTCTTGCGAAAGTAGTAGAAGACATTGGCCCTGGGCAGGCCGGCGCGGGTGGCGATGGCGTCGACCCGGGCGGCGGCGAAACCGTGTTGGGCGAACTCTTCGCTGGCGGCTTCGAGGATCAGTTGCAGGTTGCGGTCACGGATACTGGACATGGCTGAGGCAGGACTTCTGAATCGCTATGTTGAAAAGTATATAGCGATACCCAGTTGGCCTGCCATGGGCTTGTACCCGCGAGCAGGGCCTAGGCCACCTGTTCCAGCCAGGCGCGGATCTGCTCCAGTGTGGCGGTCGCGCCACCGCAGACGATCACCAGCACATTGCCGTAGGCCTGGAACACCTCTGGCCGCTGCAGCAACGCCAGCGCCGCACCGCAGGCTGGTTCGACCAGCACCCGGTGATCGCGCAGCAGCCTTTCGCAGGCTTGCAAAGCTTCGCGGTCGCTGACCAGGTGGCTATGCACGGTGTGGCTACGGCTGCAGGCCAGCGCCTGCTCGGCCACCCGCTTGGCCCCCAGCGAGGTGGCCACCGACTGGATGCCCGGCAGCTCCACGGTATGCCCGGCAGCCATGGCCGCGTGCAGCGACGCCGCGCCGTCGGTCTCTACCGCCAGCACCGGCACGTCGTGCCAGCCATTGCGTTGCAGGCCCTCGACCACACCGCTGAGCAGCCCACCGCCGCCGACCGAGAGCACCACGGCATCGGGCTTGAAGCCCGCCGCCGCCACTTCGTCGATCATGCTGGCATGGCCGGTCCACAGCAGCGGGTCGTCGAAGGGGTGGATGAATGCATCGTCCGGCCCCAGCAGCGTCTGGGCATGGGCGTTGGCCTCCTGCCACGAGCTGCCGTGCACCACGACCTTGGCGTCCTCGAGGAGCAACAGCTCCTTGGCCCGCTCGGTGGTGGTTTCGGGTACCACCACGGTCACCGGCAGCCCCAGCTTGCGTCCGGCATAGGCCACCGCCAGCCCGGCATTGCCGCCCGACGACGAGACGAAATGTTGCGCGCCACGGGCCTGGTGTATTTCACAGGCATGCCCGACCCCGCGCAGCTTGAACGAGCCGCAGGGTTGCAGGGCCTCGAGCTTGAGCCACACCGGGCGGCCGGCACTCAGCGACAGGGGGCGGGATTCGATCAGCGGGGTTTGGATGTGCAGTGGCATGGGAGCTCCAGGTTGTTAGTCGCGGGCAGCCGGCGCGTGCTCGCCGCGCAGCTGCTCCAGGTAGTTGTAGATGGTGTAGCGGGTCACGCCGAGGGCCTCGGCGGCCTTCTCCACACCGCCCTTGACGATGAACAGCCCGCGTTCCTGCATCACCCGCACCGCCTCGACCTTGGCCTGCTTGTTCATCCGGCCCTGGCCGCTGCGTTGCAGCGAGTCGTGGATGATCTCGGCCATCAGCACGGCCATGTCGGCGGGCTCGCTGCTCACGACCGGGGCGGGCGTGGCGCCCAGTGGCTGGAAGTGCTGAAGGAAGGCCATGGCGGTATCGAGGCCGGTGACATCGGTGTTCACGCACAGGCTGGCAAACGGGTGCCCGCTGCTGTCGCGGAAGATCGCCGTGGCGCTGCGCAGGTTGCGGCCTTTGAGCGTGGTGGGGTAGTCGGGCAGCACCACCGGCTCGCAGCCTGGCTGGCCATTGGCGGCCTGCATCAATGCTTTGAAGCCCTGGTCCTTTTCGGGGGCGGCGAGGATCGGGCTGCCGACCTGGCGCCCGGAGAGCTGGCCGTTGGCGATGGCCACCACCGAGTGTTCGGGGTGGTCGAGGTCATGCAGGAGGATTTCGACGTTGCGCGGGACAACACTGCCCAAGGCCTGGAGGGTGGCCTTGAGTACGGTGAGGGTGAGCTGGCGCTCTTGGGAAGGCGTCATGGTGGCATCGCATTATCAACAGTTAGTTGATTTTTGCATGCCTTGTTGAAATATTCCAGCGGGTAGAAAGCATCGCGGGGCAAGCCCGTTCCCACAGACGTAAGCTCGTGGGAGCGGGCTTGCCCCGC